>JAYVBB010000684.1:0-2320 GCA_043750715.1 Pseudomonadota bacterium
TGCATTTTCCGCTCCTGATAGCGGGCATGATGAATAGTGCTAACACTGGTCGACCTCGACGAAGGTTACGTGATCACCAACAACCACGTCGTCGAAGGCGCCCGCGAGGTCCAGGTGAAGCTCGCCAACGGCTCGAGCTACCGGGGTCAAGTCCTCGGCCGGGATGAACGCACCGACGTCGCGGTCGTCAAAATCAAAGACAAAGACTACCGGCGCGAAGGTCTGACGACGCTCGCGTTGGCCGACTCCGAGCGCGTCAAGATCGGAGACATCGTCGTGGCGCTCGGCGCGCCCTTCGGCCTCGAGTCGAGCGTTTCGTTCGGCGTCGTCTCGGCGGTGGGTCGCGGCAATCTCAACATCACCGAGCTCGGCGATTTCATCCAGACCGATGCCGCGATCAATCCCGGAAACAGCGGCGGGCCGCTGCTCGACGCCAAAGGCCAGGTCATCGGCATGAACACCGCGATCTTCTCGCGCTCAGGCGCTTACAACGGCATCGGCTTTTCGGTGCCGTCCAAACTGGTACGCGAGGTCGCGGGCCAGCTGATCGCCGGCGGCAGCGTCGAACGGGGCTATCTCGGAGTCGAGCTCCAGGAGCTCACCAACGATCTTTCGGAAAGCCTGCACCTGCCGACCGACGTCAAAGGAGCGGTCGTCGCCAACGTCTCACGCAACGGGCCGGCGCGCGAAGTCGGGATGCAAGCCGGGGACGTCATCGCCGCCGTCGACGGCTCGCCGCTGAAGAACGCGACGTCGCTGGTCAACACGATCGGCCTGATGCGGCCCGGCAGCGAAGTGAAGCTGACGATCTACCGCGAAGGCAAACGCCGGGAGACCCAGGTCCGCCTCGCCGAGTTTCCTTCGCCCGAGCGCACGCACTGACGCGGCGTTATTTCGTGCACTGGATGCGGAAGCCTTCGCCCACGGGACAGCTGTCGCCCTGGGTGAAGGCGTCGCCCGTTCCTTCCAGAGTCGCGTAACCGTATTTCAGCTCGCGCAGGTCGGCGCCGGCGAAATCACCTTGGGAGATCGTGGCGAAGAAGAAGCGGGTTTTGGTGAACTTGGCGCCGCGGAAGTTCCACTGACCCAGAATAGGGTAGGCGAGCCCGATGTGATCCTGGAAGTTGAACTCCGTGAAGTCGACGCACTCGGCGACGCCGCCTGTATAAGTATTGGTCGCTTCGTCTTTGTTTACGAAGAGCGCGACGGGGTCGGCCGGGTTCAGCCCTTCGGCGCCCTTGGCGTCGTGGCACTTGCCGGTCGCGGGGTCATAAAGGAAGCCGCCGGTGGCCGCCCGCACGGATTCGCCGCCGGCCGTCACGCAGGCCGCCAGGGTCATCGTCAGTAGGGTCAACTCGAGCACGCGGTAAAGCTTCATGGGACCTCCAAAAGGGCTTCTATGGGAATTAATCTGTGATTTCAATGTCAGATTAAAGTTTTTTGGTAATAAGCCGATGCTTGGCTGACTTTTAGATCCAAATCGTGTCAAATGGGACTACGTTTTTCCCTATTTTTGACATGAAAACTTAACTCGCCATCAGGGAGGATAGCTCGATGGGTAACGGGTTCGACCGTAGGCGTTTTGCGTCAGGTACCGTGGGTGTGTTCACGCTGGGTGCCACCGGCCTTCTCGCGGTCAGTTGCAAGACCGTGGGCGGCTCCGCGCTGAACGCGGACGACCGGGACCGCGCCGAGCCCAAGGGCCTGAGTGCCGCTGCCGTCGCCCCGCAAGGCGGCGTCCGCAAATCCATCATCGACCCGACCAACGAGGCCAACGTCAAATCGTACGCGAAGGCCGTGCAGAAGATGAAGGCGACGCCCTTTCCGCGGAAGATCCGCGACGAAAACGGCCAGATGATCAACACCAACTGGTGGGAAGCGCACGCCGTCATTCACATGAACTTCTGCCCGCACGGCAACTGGTTCTTCCTGCCGTGGCACCGCGCCTACCTCTTTTACTTCGAACGCGTGATCAAGAAGTTCTCCGGCGATCCGAACTTCGCTTTGCCGTACTGGAACTGGTCCGCCGACGGCAAGATCCCGCCGGCCTTCTGGTCCGATCCGGATCTGAAGCATCCGGTCCCGACGCCGAACCCGCGCGGCTACAGCGCCCGCGAAGTCGGCCCGAACGACTCCGCGCCGGCCCAGTCGGTCAGCAAGCAAGTCGTCGAGCAGATCCTCAACATCACCGACTTTCTGTCGTTCGGGTCCGGCCGCGCGGCGGCTCCCCGCGGCGGTGGCGGCGGTACCGGCCAGCTCGAAGGCGTGCCGCACAACTCGACGCATGGATTCATCGGAGGCGACATGGGCGCCTTCCTGT
>JAYVBB010000685.1:0-2329 GCA_043750715.1 Pseudomonadota bacterium
GACATCAAAAGGTCCAGTATCGTGCCGATGCTATGGCTCTCCGGCTACAAGGACATGGCATCGTTCGCCGCGGACCAGCCTTTCGGTCCCGAAGGTCCCGGCAACAAGTTCATCTACTCGAGCGGCGACGCGCTCATTCTCCTGCGGGCGCTCCAAGATCTTTACGGGGAGGCGGATTCCTCGATGCCCTGGGACGTCCTGTTTGACCGCGTCGGCATGAACAAGGTCGCCTTCGAGCGCGACCGCAAGGGCACCTTCGTAGGCTCCTCCTACGTCCACACGACCCTGCGCGACATGGCGAAGTTCGGGTATGCCTACCTCAACGGCGGCTACTACAAAGACCAACAAGTCATTCATCCGGCCTTCGTCGACAAGGCCAGGCAACTGTCGCCAGGGATGGCCGCCGCCGGCACGGCAGACGCCGACATTTTGCACGAAGAGGCTTTCTATGGCATGGGCTTTTGGCTGAATTCCAGCCCGAAAGTTCTTGCAGCGAACGGAACCCGTCAGTTCGGACCGGGCTTCCGCCAGGAAAAATTCTTTCCGAGCGCACCGGCCGACATGTTCTTCGCCGCCGGACACTACGGCCAGAACATCCTGATCTTTCCGAAGCAGGACCTGATGGTCGTGCGGATGTCCCACGACAAAGAATACTGGACGAAACTCGACCGCATGATGGGCAAAGCCTTGAGCTGCTTCGGCGGCGGAAGTGAGAATTTGTGAAAAATCGGCTCGGATGTTTGCTGGTTTTGGCGCTCTCTTTGGCGGCCGCGGGCAGGGCGTTCGGCGTCGCCGGAGTCGACCTGGCGGTCACTAGATATGCCATCGAGTCCGGCATTTTCAACGTGATTTTCGCCAAGGAGCTGTGTTCCTGCGTCTACCTCGACGGCCTGACCGCCGACGAATGCAAGGCCAGGGACAACCTGCCGGCGGCGGCGCATTCGCTGGTCACGATCAAATTCGACGATACCCAAAAGACGGTGACGTCGAAGTTCAATCTGCTCATCGTTGCCGCGAAGTTTGCCGGCTTCCATGCCGGTCCCAAAGCCGCCGCCAAATTCATCGACGAACGCCAGGGCTGCGTGGTGACTGCCGGGCCAGCCGGTTAGCGGAGCGCCAGACCAGGAAATACCAAGCTCGACACCTATCGAACGGAGGCCGCCATGAAGTCGTTTTTGTCTCTCATCGCTATTTCTAGCGTTCTAATTTCATCCTGTCGGCACACTGAAGGCGCCGAAGGGGGCAGCGACGTACTCGAAGCCACGTCCAAAGGATTCCGGTACGACAGCATGGCCATCGACCTGGTCGACAAGGACGGCCAACCCGTCGCGGGCATTCCGGTGCATTTCGTGTCGCGTCACTGGGTTTACGAAGTTGCGCACCTGCCGTCCGACGTGCCGATCTTCATCCCAGTGGTCGATCCGAAGTGGGTGCCCAAGGAAGACCATCGTGGCATTCTCGGCTATACGGACGCCGGCGGCCATTTCGAAACGACGGATTTCTCCGTGAAATCGCACGGTCTGCTGCCGGGGACCGGGCCCGCCAATTTTTCGTTCGAAGCCAAAGGCTGGTTTCCCGCCAAATGCGACGGCGGCGAGTCGGGGATCGTACTCGACGCCAACATCGGAGGGCTGAACGTCCTCGAAGTCCGGCCGAGCGGCTCGGTGAAGCCAGGCTTCGGCTGCTCGTTGGAGATCGACGCCAAGAAGGACCAGAACAAAGTGCTCTACCTTCGCTGTCAGTCGACGCTTACGGCGGGCGATATCGCGCAGAACGTCGAGACCGCCCGTAAGAACTGCTTTCCCTGACGAACGGGCCGATGGGGCCTCCGCTCAGCGATTGAACACCCCGAGCTCGCCCAAATCGGCAAGCGCCTGGATGTCGTAGGCGTCGGCTTCCATTGGCTTGCTGCAACGTAAACAGATCCGTTGCGGCGCGACGAATTGCTTGCTCGGCGTCGTGACTTCCTTGGCGTCGATGACGCAGTGGACTTCCGTGCCGCACGCCGAACATTCGAAGAGTGTGCTGAAGGACTTTACGAAAGCAGTCGGGCCGTTGACTCCCAGCAGTGCGGGGAGGCAATTGAATCCGATGAGAGGCGCCGTGCCGCAGTTCTCGTATACAAGGCGACGGGAAGAGAAGTTTCCGAGAAAATCCAGGAAGCGTTGCACCCCCAAGCTGTTGATGCTCGTAACCGCCTTGAAGTCGATGGATGCCAGGCCAGAGCCGTAGGCCGGACTCACGGGGATCAGAAAGGTTTCGTCGATTGCGCCTGCCAAGACGAGTCTTTGGCCGCCCATCTCCCAAATGAATTTCACGTTCTCCTCCC
>JAYVBB010000686.1:0-2901 GCA_043750715.1 Pseudomonadota bacterium
CTTGGCCTCGCCATCGTTCGTCACATCGTGGAGCTTCACGGCGGGACCGTGCACGTGGAGAGCGAAGGCAAAGGCAAGGGAGCAACGTTTCGCGTTTGCCTGCCACCGCTTGCAGTTCGCGACGATGCGACCCAGGCCCCGGCAGGCTTAGGGGGCCAGGACGCTAGTAGCGCTCGCGCGCAGTTTTCTGCCGTCGATTTGTCGGGACTCTCGGTGCTCGTTTGCGACGACCAGAAGGACTCGCGAGAGATGGTCAGCAAGGTGCTAAGGAAAGCGAAGGCGACGACGGAGTTGGCGGGGTCGGCTGAGGAAGCCTTTGCTATCGCCCAGTCCGGCCGTTTCGACGCCTTCGTCTTTGACATCGGAATGCCGGAAGAAGACGGGGTTTCGCTGATTCGAAGAGTCCGGGCGCTTGGCGGGAAACCGGAGTCGACGCCGGCGATCGCTCTGACGGCCTACGTCCGAGCCGAAGACCAGGCGCTGATTCAAGACGCGGGATTTCAGCTGCACCTCGCAAAACCTGTGTCGCCGTCAGTGCTTTTGCGAGGCGTGGCGAGCCTTTGTAAGCGAATTTAATTCAAGGCGCCGTCAGCCGAAAGGGACCCAAACCGACTTGACGTTGGTATACTGCTCGACGGCATGGTGACCGTTGTCACGGCCAAACCCGCTTTGCTTGAAGCCACCGAAAGGCGACGCCGAGTCGAAGCAGTTATAGCAGTTGATCCAGATCGTCCCGGCCCGAATATCCCGGGCAAAGCCATGGGCCTTGCTGATATCTTTCGTCCAAACCCCGGCCGAGAGGCCGTAGATGGTGTCATTGGCGCGTTGCCTCAGGTCGTCGCTGCTCTTGAAGCGGAGCGCGGAAACGACCGGCCCGAAGATCTCTTCACGCGCGATGGTCATGTCGTCTTTGACTTGATCGAAGATGGTCGGGCTCAGGAAGTAGCCGGTCTCGCCCGTCCGTTTGCCGCCGGTGATGAGTTTGGCGCCTTGATCTTTCCCCTTGGCGACATACCCACAGATCTTGTCGAACTGCTCGCGGGAAACCTGAGCGCCCATCTCCGTCTTCATGTCGAGGGGATCGCCGATGACGATCTTCTCGGCTTTGGCCTTCATCTTGTCGAGGAACTGGTCGGCGATGGACTCTTCCAGGAAGAGGCGCGAGCCGGCGCAACAAACCTCACCTTGGTTGAAAAAGATACCCTTGACGGCGCCGTCGACCGCGGCATCGATGTCGGCGTCTGCGAAGATGATGTTCGGGCCCTTGCCGCCCAGCTCGAGCGACACGCGCTTCAAGTTGCTCTCGGCAGCCATTTGCATGATCAACTTGCCGATTTCGGTCGAGCCGGTAAAGGCGACCTTGTCGACGTCCTGATGCCTGGTCAGCGCTGCGCCGGCCGTCGGCCCGTAGCCCGTAACAATGTTGAGGACGCCCGGGGGCAAGTCGGCTTCCAGCAGCAGCTCTCCGAGTCTCAGGGCGGTAAGCGGCGTTTGCTCGGCAGGCTTCAGGATGATCGTGCAGCCCGTCGCGATCGCCGGCGCGATCTTCCAGGCGGCCATCAGCAAAGGGAAGTTCCAGGGAATGATTTGGCCGACGACGCCCACCGGCTGGCGGAGAGTGTAGTTGAGGAAGTTCCCGCTGACGGGCAGCGTCTCGCCGTGGATCTTGTCGGCGAGGCCCGAATAGTATTCGAACGTTTCGATCGAGAGCGGTAGATCGGCCCCCGTCGTCTCCCGAAGGGGCTTGCCGTTGTTCAGCGTCTCGAGCATGGCGAACTCGTCGCGGTGCTTGTCGAGCAGGCGGGCGAGCCGCATCAAAATGCGGCCGCGGTCGCGAGCCGACATCTTGGGCCAGGGGCCCTGCTCGAAGGCGCGGCGGGCAACTTTAACTGCGGCGTCGACGTCTTCCTGATCGCCTTCCGCGCAATCCGTCAGCTTTTTCTCGGTGGCCGGATTCATCACGTCGAACCGTTTGCCGCTGCGCGCTTCGACCCACTCGTTGTTGATCAGTAGACGGCCCGGTTTCACCGCGTATTTCATTGGCTCGCTCCAGTTTGAATAATCGCAAAAATTCGTCGCACGGAAAGTCGTCGCTCCTTTCTAGAGAAAGTCGACGTCCGAGGAAACACTTTTTGCTGCCTTGCCCCCGCGCAACGGATGGTGGTAGGTCGCCAGACGGACGCCGACGTCGAGAGTGACTAGACAAAGGATAAGATTGTGCCGAGCCCACTCAGTTCGCCTTTGACGTCCACCGATCCCGTCGTCGTCGCGCTAAGAAAGTGCGTGGGCAAGGAAGCCGTCCTGGCTGGGCTGACGGAGCGCTTGGCGCGCGCCCACGACGCCAGCATTTACCGCTTGGTACCCCGCGTCGTCGTGCGGCCGCGCACCGTTGACGACGTCCGGTCGATTTTGGCCATTTGCACTGATTTTCAGGTCGGTGCAACCTTTCGCGCGGCCGGCACTTCCCTCTCAGGCCAGGCCGTAACCGACGGAGTTCTGGTAGAAATCGGGCGCGATTGGCGGCAAGCCACGGTCTTGGAAAACGGCGCTTTCATCAGCTCGGATCCCGGCGTAACGGGAGGCAGGCTCAATGCCATGCTCGGCCGCTACCGACGCCGCATCGGGCCCGACCCGGCGTCGCTGGCGTCATGCACGATCGGCGGCATCGTCGCCAACAACGCCTCGGGAATGTGTTGCGGAGTCCACGACAACGCTTATCAAACGTTGGTGAGTCTGACTGTCGTCCTCGCCGACGGCTACGTTCTCGACACGGGGCGGCCTGGTGCCGCAGCTGCCTTGGCGAACGACCGTCCAGACCTCTGTGAAGGTCTCCGCACCCTCCGGCAGAAGATTTGCTCCCAGCCGGCGTTGCGAGCAGCTGTGGCAAGGAAATTCAAGATC
>JAYVBB010000687.1:0-10220 GCA_043750715.1 Pseudomonadota bacterium
TCGAGCGGCTGCGTCACGGTGTCGAGCGACTCTTCGCTGTCGGTCGCGGGGAACCCTTCCTGCATGCGCCACGAGATCAAGGCGCCGATCAGGATGATGATCCAGCAGATGTAGATCCAGGTCAGAAAGATCGGCAGCTGGGCAAGAACGCCGTAGAGCGTCTTGTAGTTCTCCGACTGCGCGACGAACATCGTGTAGAAGCGCCCGGCTTGCATCAGCGCGAAGGCCGCGACGGCAGCGCCGATGGCCGCGTTCTTCGCCGCGACGTAGCAGTTGGGGACGACTTTGTAGACGAAGAAGAAGAAGAAGAACGTGCTGAACAGGCCAGCGAGGTGGCCGCCCATGCCGCTTTGCACCTGCTCGTTGTTCACCCAGCGGTCGACGTCGAAGCCGGCCGACATGCCGATGCCGACGCCGATCACGACCATGCCGAGCGTCAGGAACGTCCAGAAATACATGAAGCGCGTGAAGACGTTACGGCCTTTGCGGATCAACCAGATGCGGTTCAGAGCTTCTTCGATCTGGCGCAGCAGCAGGATCAAGGTAATGGTCACGCCGCCGAACGACGAGAGCCCGATCGTCTTCAGGTTGAGGTTGCCGAGCATGCCGTCGAGAAAGCCGATGACCTGCTCGCTCGTTCCCGCCGCCAGGTTCTCGAGCACCAGGTTCTGGATCTTGTCCATCATCTCTGTGCCGTCGCCGACCAGCGGGGCGAACAGCGACAGGATGCAAAAGATCGCAACGAGCGAAGGGATGAGCGAGAGCAGCGTCACGTAAGCCATCGCGCTCGCCTGCTTGAACAGGTCGCAACGGTTCAGGTCGTTATAAAGCGTCACTCCGATGTGAATCGGAAAGCGCAGCGGCGCGGGGATCGCGACCGCCTTCACTCGGGCCAGGACTTTGTCCTTGAAGCCCAGCACCTTGGGAGCAGGTTTCTTCGGCGACATCAGTGGATTGTAGCGGAGTCAGCCTTTGACTGTCTCTTTTTAATCCAGCCGCGCATGTCGGCGAGGCCGCCTTTTTCCCACTCGTCTTCCACTCGCAAGGCGAGGAAACGCGTGAACAGCGCGTCGAGGGCCGCCATGTAAACTTCGAGGTGACGGAGCCGCTGGACCACCGGGAGATCTTCGCTCGGGGCGGCGCCTTCGGATTTGTCTCGCTGCGGCAACTTCAGGCTGCGCGGATTCAAGTCGTCACAATTCAGGATCGCGGTGAATTCACCCGCGCCCTTGAGGTTCAGGCCGAGCTTCATTTCGCGGACCGTCTTGCCGGTCGAGAGCGCTGCTTCCGCTTCCCGGCTCTGGCTCGGGTCGCCGCCCTTCATCACGTTCTGGTGAGATTGGCTGGACGTTCCTTCCAGCACGATGCGATCGTCGACCCACAAATCGAGCTCGAGCGCGTCGTCTCTTCCGGGTACTTCGAGGTTCAACGTCTCCTTCGAAGTCTCGGCCACGTACCATAACCATGTCAGAAACTCGCGGCCCAGGAAACCCTTTGCTTTACTCAAAGTGGTCAATTGTTCGATGTGGGCAGCGGCTTCCATCATGATGCACCTGTAACTATCAAAAAATACAATAGGAACGCGTATCCACTACCTGTGGATAAACTGGGGACAGCATGGGAATAAGTTAGGGAGAACTCTATCCCGAAAGTCCGGATTCACGAATTTTTCTGCCCTTGAGATGGAGGAACCGGGTGGGGTTACGCCTTGCCGCTGGGCCAACAGATCTAGCTATTTCGAATCATCAACTGATTTTGGAAGACCGATATTTCACCCGAGCGGGTTTTTTGTCAACGCAGAAACTTTGCACCGCCTTAAAAATTTTTTCGCTGCCGAAAAGTGCGTCAGAAGGTGATCACGCGGTGGTCACTCGCGGATAAATTGCCTCCCAACCTTCCTTGGTTTTGAATAGGCGAATGCAACGAATATTTTTCTTCTGCGTCAAAAAAAATGCGTGACGGCGCATTGCGGGGATCACGATCAGATCACCCGGCTCAGCCGTAAATTTAAGCATTTGCTGTGGTCGCGCTTCGATCTCGAAGATGCCTTCGCCTTCAACAGTGAAACGCACTTCATCGTCGACGTGATGATGCTCGGGCGCAAACTTCGCGAGGATCTGATCGAGATTCGGCGTCGCGGGTTTCAGCGCGACCAGATCCACCGTCTGGTAGTTCCGTTCGCGCTGCAGACGCTCGATTTCTTGTTTATAGGAGGTCAAAACCTGGTCGTCCGGACCGCCTGCGGCGCCGGGGCGGACGCCCCAGAACTCGTAGGGGACCCCGTAGTCGGCTAGGACTGCTTTGACGTCCTCGTCGCGGGTGTAGGTCTGGCCTTGGAATTCGAGTTTCGCCATGGCCGCATAGTAGACTCAGGTCATGGGCGACGGAAAGAAGAACAAGGGCCGGCCTCCAAAGCTTCCCGTCGTCGACCCGATCGACGACGCCGAGGCCGAAAGGCTGTTTCTGGAGTCCCTGGAGAACATGGACCCCCAGGCGATCCTCCGCGAGAAGCGGAAGGGGTCCGAGGAAAAAGAGCCGCAGGCCAGGCCCCGTTTGGGCCGGGGAGGCGACGGGCAGGCCGATTTCACGGTCGATCTGCACCGCCTTACTCTCAACGAGGCCCAAAATCGGATCGACGGGGTCATGCGGCAGGTCCTCGCCAAAATGGCATCTGGACCCGTGACCCTGAAGGTGATCACCGGCAAGGGGCGGCATAGCCTCGGGAGCTCGGTGCTGCCGCGCGGGGTTCATACCTACGTGAAGAGCCGCTACGGCGCGCACATCGTGCGGCTCGACGACTCGCCCGCCGACCTAGTGGTGGGGGAGTTGCCGCTGCGCGGGCACTTCAACGTGACGTTCGGGAAAAAGTGAAAGCGCCACTAGTGTCCGCTAAGGCGGCCAGGGAGCTGCACGAATAGACGGCCCGGATGAATCCGGGCCGCCTCCCCCTCGTCGCAACGGTCGCGACCCTTCCAAGAGACGTATTAGCAAGAGACGTTCCACGCTTAGACGGTCATGGAACCTCTTTGAATCACGGAACAGTACTAAGACTCACAAAGTTGGGTCATTTTTGGGCGCGCCTGTCTCTTAACAACACCCACAGCGAAGCTGAGAACGAGCTGAGCCTGGCACTGTTCTTGTAATACGAGTTCATGGGGTAACCATCGAGGAGGGACGCCCATGAAACTCATGATACTCGCCGCCGCCATGGCATTCAGCGCTCCGGCGCTCGCCGACGACGCGCATTATGAAGCTCAGCTCACCGCCTGCGAGCTGGTCGTGACGCTCGACAACGTCGCCGAAGAGGCGTCGGAACTGTCGACCATCGCCGCCGCCAGAAAGCGCGCCGCTGACGCGAAAGCCCTCTCCAACCTGGCAGACAGCGCCCAGACACTGGCCGACAAGATCGACCGCCAGATCCTGTCGCCGCTGGAGCGGGACGCGACGTTCTCTTACGCGCGCGCTCAACTCGGTCGCCTCCGGACCGACTTCGAGCTCGTCGCCTCCGATGCCGAGGACGTCCGTAAGAAAAGCCGCTACCTCGAGGCCGAACTCGAGTACGCCGGCGCCCTTCATCAGGAGCTGAGAGAGATTCTTTCGCAGTCGGATCGCGGCAGAGGTAGCCGAAACGACGTCGCTTCCCGCTGAGATTTGCGATTCAGCCAAGAATTTTCCATTGAGTCCCTGCTAGGCCCCGGTAAAGCCTAGCGAAAAAACGCCCGATTCCTCTTTTGAGGGAGAGGGTTTTTTTCTTTGGCCACTACGCCGAAAAATCAATCAAGAAAGCCGAAGCATGAAGCGGCGGGCGGCAACGCGCCCGCGGCGCTCAAAGAAGACGTGCTCGATCGTCCCAACGTCATCCAGTTGAAGCCCGGCGCGCAGGTGCCGGCGCTCGGCGGCCCGGGAATTCGCAGTCCGATCGCGCAGGCCCCCGCGGGGCGGCCCGTCGCGCAAAAGGGCGAGCCGAACGCCAGTCCTCCCAAGGTTTCCAACGCGACGCCGATCGAGTCGCCGCGCATCGTGTCGAAAATCAATCTGATGAGCGACGTCGGCCACGGCTTGAGCGGGACCCACCTCGGCACGGTCATGTACGACTCGTTCGGGGCCAGGCGGAACCGGTTCCTGATCGCTCTAGTAGTCGTCGTCGTCGTCCTCGTCGGCGTAGGCGCCTTCGTCTTCCCCAAAGAGCGCACCAAGATTCTGGACACGATCGGGATCGTCAAAGACGACGTCGTCGGCATGGTCCGCTACAAGAAAAAGAAGCTGCCTCGAGGCCGGGAAGCGGCGGACGAGGAAAGCCAGTTCATCGTCGACGCCGAAAAAAACGTGCGTAATCCGCGGCCAAAAGGGCCGATTGCGGCTACCGGCAAGCGCTCCTGCAAATTCCTGATTCAGCAAGGGGTCGGGCGCGGCGTGAAGCTGACCCTCGCCGATCAGGTGGATCTCGCCGAGTGCTATCTGGTCCAGGACGATCTGCTGAATGCCGAATCCGCGCTGGAAGCCGCCGAGGTGAAGGTCCAGCGGCTTTCCGAGCGGGAGCTCAACGCGATGAAAGCCGACCACACGCTGGTCGACGCCTACTACGACCTCCTGCTCGCTCGCCTCAGATCCGGGAAGACCCGCGAAGCCGGCGAGCTGCTCCGCGGCCGCTGTACTTCCTGGGCTCAGACGAATACCTGCGTCGCCAAGATGATGCTCCTTGCCGATCGTCGCGTGCCGGGCGGGGGCGATGGCGCCCAAGTCATGTTCGGCAGCACTGGCCGACTCGACGCCAAAGCCCAGGCGCGTCTGTCGCTGGCCGGCGCGCAGCTCGCGCTCGCCGACGGCCGACAGCCGGTAGCGGACCAGCGATACGCGATGGCTCTCAACTCGGCGCCGAAGGCGGCGCTGGCTCTTCGCAAACAAATCTACGAAGCCCAAGCCCTCGACCTCTATAACCGCGGCGAAATGATCCGTTTGAAGTCGTCGGTCACCGCAGCGATCGCGGACCTCGGACGGCTTTCGGCTCCGCCGAAGTCGCTCCTAAAGCTCGAAGTCTTCAAAGAGCTCGCGGTAGCCAACGTCAAAACCCGGTACAAGACGGTGAAGGGCATCCTGACGCGCGAAGAAATCACGTTCAAAGCGCGCGCCGACTTCGATCTGATCGAAGTGCTCGGCCCCGAATCGATCCGAGCCGGCGTCGAGGACGACTACCTCCGCCTGCTGAAGAGAACGCGCGAATTCTACGAGAGCAAGTACAAGACGCTCGGCCTGGTGGAACGCCGCCTCATCGTCTGGGAGATCCGCGCGACGCTGTCGCGGGAGCGCTTCGAAGCGGCGCTACCCATGATCGACCGGTTGGAAAAGCAGAGCGGTCCTGATCCCCTGTCCCATCACCTGCGCGGCGTCGCCTTCGTCCAGATGGCGGACACCGGCCAGCAAGTCACAGCAATCCAGGAGTTTCAGGCGGCGCTGCGCCTGAAGCGCAACTGGGAATCACTTTATGCTCTGGGGGTAGTGCTGACGCGCTCCGGCAAGACCGAGCAGGTGGCCGCGATCATCAAAGACCTCGACAAGATCATCACGACCAACGGCCAACGCTACTGGGTCGAGATGCTAAAGGCCGAGTGGTACACCGAGAAGGGTAAATACGTGAACGCCCAGAAGATCCTGACCGACTGGCAGAAAAAAGAGGCGACCTACGTCGTCCCTCGCCAGCTTCTTATGAAGCTCTACAAGAAAATGGGCAAGACCGACGCCATGGACGAAGTCGAGCAGGAGATCGTCAAGCTCTCCCGCACCCAACGACCCGCGTCGACGTTCGAGGGGCTTTCGTCGCCGCTCGGCGTCATGGCGCTCGCCCGCCGTCCGATCGACTAGAACATCGTCGGCATGTCGGTCGGGAATTTGCCTTCGACAACGTCGCCTGGTGCCGGGCCAAAGAGCGCCTTTAGAATCTCGCAGCGGAGCGACGGGTCTCGGGCGCAGGCTTGGACCAGGTCGACGGTCTGGAGGTATGGGATGACGCTGGCCGGCACCGGGCGAAGCGCCCGCGATTCGTAGTGGCCGTCGGCGCCGACCGTCTCGCTGCCGTGACAGAAGGCGCAGCGCGTTCCGGGCGAAGCGTCGACCTTAGCGGTGTGCGCAAACGGCTCTTCCGCGTCCAAAGCGGCGGTGACGGGGAATACGATCTCCGCCTTGACCGAGCGGCCGGAAGAGAGGATCTGGCTCAGCTCGAGCAGGGACGCACTGGGTCCGTTTGGCACGACGGCGAGGACGAGCTGACCCGTCAGCGCGAAGATCCGCGGGTTTTTTTCGTCGAGCGCCGGCTGGATGCTGAGACCGCTCGACGTGGCGACGATGCGCAGGGGGCGGGGCAGCACGTCGAGGAGGCAGGGGAGGGAGACGGGAAACGGCAGCTGATTGACGAGCTGCACCACGTCGTCGATGGTCTGCAGCTCGAAGCTGGCGTCGTTCGGTGCCTGGCAGAGTTCGCGGGAGATGGCAGGATCTTCGTCGTCCGATGCGTCGGCAGAGATCGCGTCGTGACCGCTCGGATCTCCGTCCTCGTCGTCGTCGATCCTGCCGGTCGGCGCCGTCGACTCGGTCGACCGCGCCGGGGACTTGCCCGTCGCGTCGGCGTTCTGCGCCTTTCCTTTGCCGGCGTGGCGGCGGGTCTCGCCGCAAGCGGAGAGGAGAAGGCAAAGAAACAAGATGTTGAAACGCGGCATGCGAGACCCTCGAATCGCTTTAGGGATCGGTGCATCGGGCGGGATTTACGCGTGCCCCGGCGGTTCTCGCGATAATCATTACGAAAGCAGTGGGTTAACTGGTGCCGATAGCAGCGAATTTTGTAAGCGCAGTGACGACGTTGGAGCCGGACCCCTATTTAGGCCGTCAGCTTGCCTTGACCGAAGGGGGGAGGAGGGCTATGACTCGGCGGCATTTTGGAAGGAATTCGCGTGCATCCGCCCCTGACATACGAGCTTCGCGTCGCCTTCGACGGCGAACCGAAGAGTGCCGTCAAAACCAAAGAGCGCCTGATCGAGTGGCTCTTGATGTCGGGCGTCGAATCGTTCGTCGAAGGCCAGCTGGACGTCGACTTCAATCTGAATCAGGACGAGCCGCCGCGGGACCACTACGGCGACATGGGCGGGGACCTGACTCCCGTCTCCGTCTATCGCTATAGCCGCGAATCGCTCGACGATCTGCGGATCAAGATCGAAGCCAGCTTCAAAGACAACGTCGCCCTCGAGCTCACCTCGATGCAGACCGAAACCTGGATGGAAGGCTGGAAGGAAAGTTTCAAACCCTTCGCGACCGACGAGTTCTGGGTCAGGCCGCCGTGGATCAAAGAAGCGCCGCCGAAAGGCCTGCTGGATCTCGTCATCGAGCCCGGCATGGCGTTCGGTACCGGGCAGCATGCGACGACCAGGCTTTGCCTCGAAGAACTGGGACGCGTCGCGAAGGCCCAAAAGAACCTGGATGAGCAGAAGATCCTCGACGTCGGCACCGGCACGGGCATCCTAGCGATCGGAGGAAAGCTCCTGGGATACGGCATTTGCGCCGGCACCGACATCGAAGACGACGCCATCCTCGCGTCGCTCGAGAACGCGCGCATGAACCAGACGGAAGTGTTCTTCCAAAAGGGGAGCATCCCCGAAGGCTCCGTCAACGAACTGGTGCTCGCCAACATTCTGGCCGTCGTGATTTTGCGTCTGATGGACGACCTCGCTGCGGCAATCAAGCCAGGCGGCACGATCATCCTTTCCGGCATCCTCGAGGAAGAGGAAGACGAGGTCGCGACGCGCGGCGTAGAAGCTGGACTACGGAAGCTCCGCGCCGGGCGTCTCGCGGGTTGGTCGTGCCTCGTCATGGAGAAGCCCCGGTGAGTCATCTCTTCCGCTTCATCGGCGAGAGAGTAGGGGAGAAGAGTTGGCTGCTTCACGACGACGAAGCGCACCACCTCGCGAAAGTCCTCCGCATCGACCTCGGCGCGGAAGTCGAAGTTACCGACGGCAACGGCCGTTGGGCGAGAGGCGTCGTCCGCACTTCCGGCGGTAAATCCGCGGAAATCGAAGCGTCGGAAGAAGGCATCGAGCCGAAGTCGTCGATGCCGATCTCGTTCGCCATCGCCGCCTTGAAACCCGGTGACGTCGACGAGATCCTGCCGGCGCTGACCGAGCTCGGCGTCGACCGGATCCACGTGTTTCAGCAGCGCGGCGTCGCCAAGCTCCGCATGAACGACAAGGCAATCGAGCGTTGGGCGAGAATCCTGACGCAGGCCGTGAAGCAGTGCAAACGCTCGCACGTACCGACACTGACTCCCCACGAATCCCTGAACGAAATGCTGCGCCATCTGCGCGCGCCGGAAAAACTCGTCGACTGGAAGAACGCCACCAAGATGGTGCTCGAGCCGGATTCTGCCGTTACGGTAACGAAACACCTCGCCGGTAAACGTCCGACGGAACTTTTTGCGCTCGCCGGCGGCGAACGGGGCCTCGCGACCGACGAGCTCGCGGCGTTGAAGGCCAACGACTTCGTTCCGGTGCGACTCGGCCCGAACGTGCTGCGCTCCATCACCGCGTCGGTCTCGACGCTGGCCGCGCTTTCGATGTTCCGCGAATCCGTGTTAAGCTGAAGGTCTACCCCCCAAAAGACCTTTGAGACGCGCCGCCGCGTCGTAATTCCACGTGTATTCGTGCGTTTTGTGCTCATCCATTTTGGGGGGAATTCATGCGTCATTTCTCGGCAGCTCTTTTGTCCGTTCTCGTGGCAGCTCCGGTGGCTCTTCTTGCCGCATGCGGCGCGAAACCCGACCAACAGGCCAGCTCTACCGAAGGCTTATCCGCCGACGGGGACGCGAAGAACGTCGCCATCATGGTGATGGGCAACGTCCCGGAGTCGGCCAACGACGTGCGTCTGATCGACGAAGCACTGACCGACCCGGTCGGCGACTATGGCTTCACGATCGCACCGGTGGCCAACGCGACCTCGGCAACCATGCTCTCGACCATCACGGCAAAGTCCGCGGAAGTCGGTGAAAACGGCACCTTGTTCATTTACATCGGTTCCCACGGTTCGCCGGACGGCGGCTCCCAGATGAACGACGGCCGCCTGGTCCATTACCGCGAAGTGCGCGACGCCCTGGCCCAGGGCCGCACGACGCCCGTGCACCGTTTGGTGTTCGTGATCTTCAGCTGCTATTCCGGCTCGTGGATCAACAACATCGACCGGACCGACGGCAACCCGGAGCACGCTTCCGACGTCGACGCCGCCCAGGCCTTCGACGAGCTGGCGGCCGACCAGGGCGTTCTTTACGACCAGCTGATGGTCCTGACGTCGTCGAGCGCCGGCCAGCTTTCCTACTACCAGCCGGGCGGCAACAGCCACCTGGCGACCTCGTTCTCGCGGACCTTCGCCGGACTGCACAAGCAGGCGGCGACGGCGACCATGGGTGACCTGATCAACGGCATCCGGTCGGGCGTCCGGTCGTCGACCGTCGCCTACCGCGTCATGCCCGAGTCGATGCTGACCGAGCCGCTCTACAACTCGGCCATGCACCACTGAGCCCTGGAGCCCCCGTCCCGCAAGGGCCGGGGGCTTTATTCCCTCCGCCAGCGGGACCATGATAACATTGAGGAATTCCAGCTAGACGGAGTTCCCCATGGGCAAGTCCCGCCGCCGCGGTTTCGTATCCTGGTTCGTCGAACCCTACAAGCAGGTCCGCCTGGGCTTGATGTTCCTTCTCGTGAACATCGTCTTCGCCATTCTGATCGTCGGCGTCTTCGGCTACTACGTCATGGACATCTACACGGCCGTCTCGACCTACTTCAAACTCTCCGGCTCCGAAAGCCAGATGACGATGCAGAAGTTCGGCCTGCCGATCGCGATCGGTGGCGCCCTGATCGTGCTCTTCATGGTCACGACGATCCTCGTATCAGTGCGCTACACCCACGAAATCTATGGACCTCTGGTCTCCATTCACCGCTACCTCGACGATCTGCTCGGCGGCAGGAGCCCCGACCCGATCAACCTGCGCGAGAGCGACCAGCTGAAAGACCTGGCGGACAAGCTCAACTCGGTCGCCGACCGCTTTCACAACGACCAACGCTCCGGTCCGTTGATCGCGGTCCATCGCTATCTCGACGATTTGCTGGAAGGCAAGAAGCCGGCCCAGATAAAGCTACGGGACAACGATCACTTCGTCGACCTCGTCGAGAAGGTCAACAAGATCGGGG
>JAYVBB010000688.1:0-2768 GCA_043750715.1 Pseudomonadota bacterium
CGCTGGAAGCAGCCGACCGCGCGGTGCTCTTCAAATCCGGAGCCAAAGAGATCGCCAACAAGTTTGGCTACACCGCCTCTTTCATGGCGCGCTGGAACAATAAGCTGCCGGGATGTAGCGGTCACATTCATCAGAGCCTCCGCAACGCCGACGGCGTCAACGTGTTCTACGACGCCAAGGACCCGTTGAAGATGAGCAAGCTCTTCAAGAGCTACCTCGCGGGCCAGATGCACTGCCTGCCCGACATCCTGCCGCTCTTCGCACCGACGGTGAATAGCTACAAGCGTCTCGTGGAAGGCTACTGGGCGCCGACCCGCGTCACCTGGGGCAAGGACAACCGGACGGTCTGCATGCGGGTCATCCCGGGCAGCGACAAATCGACCCGGCTCGAGCTCCGCGTCGGCGGCGCCGACATCAACCCCTACCTCGGCGTCGCCGCTTCGATCGCGGCCGGCCTCTACGGCATCGAAAACAACCTGACCCTCGACACCCCTGCCACGGAAGGTTCCGGCTACGACGCCAAGGACGCCGTCCGCTTGCCGCGCAACCTCGACGAGGCCACCGAGAAGTTCTACGAATCGCGCGTCTCGCGCGAGCTGTTCGGCGACAAGTTCGTCGAGCACTTCGCGAACACGCGCCGTTGGGAATGGCGGGAGAGTCAAAAAGCGGTCACGGACTGGGAGCTGAAGCGGTACTTCGAAATCATCTAACGCAAACGGGGATCCGATGAGCATCGTCCAATTCAACTATCCGACCACCATCAAGTTCGGCGCCGGCGCCATCAAGCTAGCGCCCGAGGCGCTGAAGGCGAAAGGCAAGAAACGCCCCCTCGTCGTCACCGACAAAGGGCTCGTCGATCTGCCGATGGTGAAGGACCTCGTGGCTTCGTTGAAAAAGGCCGGCATGGAGCCGGGTCTTTTCGGCGGCGTCTGGGGGAATCCCGTCGAGTCGCAGGTCAAGGACGGCGTCTCGGCGTTCAAGGAACACAAAGCCGACGCGCTCGTCATCCTCGGCGGCGGCGCGCCGCTGGACGTGGGCAAAGCGATCGCCCTGATGGCCAACCATCCCGGCAAGCTCTTCGACTACGAAGACGGCAAAGCGGACGCCCGCCCCGTGGACAAAGAGATTCCCTACATGATCGGCATCCCGACGACGTCCGGAACCGGCTCGGAAGTGGGCCGCTCGTCTGTCGTGGGCGACGACGTCACCAAGGCAAAGAAGATCATCTTCGACCCGAAGCTGCTCATTCCGCTCGTCCTCGCCGACCCCGAGCTGACGTACGGTCTGCCACCGGCGATCACCGCCGCCGTCGGGTTCGACGCCTTGACGCACAACATCGAAGCTTACCTGTCCAAAGGTTATCACCCGATCGCCGACGGTATCGCGCTGGAAGGCGTCCGCCTCGTCGCCAAATACCTCCCGAAAGCGGTGCACGACCCGAAAAACCTCGAAGCCCGCGGCGGCATGCTGATGGCGTCGATGATGGGAGCTGCGGCCTTCCAAAAAGGCCTGGGGGTCACGCACTCGTGCGCGCACGCCCTGTCGACGATCCACGACACGCACCACGGCCTGGCCAATGCGCTGATGCTCGAAGCGTGCATGGAGTTCAACCTGTCGGTAGTGCCCGAGCGCATGGCGATGCTTGGTCAGGCCGCGGGCGTCCGCGCCAAAGACGACGCCGGCCTCGCCCGGGGCTTCATCAAGTGGATCGGCGCGCTCAAGAAAGAGTGCGGCATTCCGGCCGGTCTCAAAGCCGCGGGAATCAAGGACCTATCCAAGCTCGTCGACATCGCGATCAACGATGCCTGCCACCCGTCGAACCCGAGGCCCGTGACCAAGACCGACTTCGAAAAACTCTACAAGAGCTCGCTCTGATGGTTAAAGGGAAGCGCAGCACCGGCGGTCCGCTCCGCATAGGGCTGAGCGCGAACGTCTATCAGCCCGACTTTTCCCGCATGGCGTACAAGGGGCGTCGCCTCCTTTATGCCGAGGAGTCGATGGCGCATTGGGTCATGACGTCCGGATCGCTGGCGTTCGTCCTGCCGTCGTCACCCAAAGGTGGCGCGACGCCGCGGGACCTGATGGAATCGCTCGACGGTCTGGTCATCACCGGAGGCGTCGACATGTCGCCGCTCTCTTACGGAGAGAAGCCGCTCAGGCCCGAGTGGGCCGGAGACAAGTGGCGGGACGACTACGAGATCAGTCTGATCAAGGCAGCGCTCGACCTCGACAAGCCGCTGCTCGGCATCTGCCGGGGGCATCAGGTGCTGAACGTGGCGCTGGGCGGCTCGCTCTACCAGGACGTCTGGACGCAGCATCCGGGCTCCATCCACCACCGGATCTTTGACGTTTACGAAATGAACCACCACCACGTCCGGCTCGAAAAGGGCGGTCGGCTGGCTCAGATGTTCAAGCAGACGGACGGCGTGATCAACAGCGTCCACCACCAGGCCGTGAAGAAGCTCGCCAAGAGCCTGAAAATCGAGGCCCGCGCGGTCGACGACGGTCTGGTCGAAGCCTTCTCGATGAAGGGTAAGGACGATCCCTTCGTGCTCGGCGTGCAGTGGCACCCCGAGATGCAGGACCCGAAAGACAAAACCCTGCTCAGCCCGAAGCCGATCCTCGAGGAGTTTCTCCAGGCGGCCCAGGCCAGACGAACCTGAAGTTTTGCGAGGACATCATGTTGGAAGTCTACAATCCCGCGACCGAAGAACTGATCGAGAAGCTGCCGGAGGACGACGCGGCTGCCGTCGCGAAGAAATTCGCGG
>JAYVBB010000689.1:0-2149 GCA_043750715.1 Pseudomonadota bacterium
TCCTCATGTTTCAGGCCGCCGATCTCGTAGCCGATCAGCGTCGACTGCACGCGCAGGTGGATCCGTGTAACGGCCAGTCCAATGATCAGCACGGCGAGGGTTCCCGCCATGGTGGTCAGACTCAGCTTCTTCGTGCCCTTCCGGAAAAACATGGACGTCCTCGGGTGGTTCAAGACTTTTCCAGGATCCGCAGCTTGGCGCTACGGGCTCTGGGATTGCGGTTGATCTCGTCGTCGGTCGGAGAGAGGGGGAAAGGCTTGATGACGGAAGCCTTGCCCACGTGCATCGAATCCATTTCCTTGGCGGTGAACGGCAGGTCGCGCGGCACGTTGGCCCTCTCTTTGCGACCGGTCAGCCCGATGAAGCGCGTCTTGACGATCCGGTCCTCGAGGGAGTGGAAGGAGATGATCGCGAGACGGCCTTGCGGACGTAGCGCCTCGACGCCCTGGTCGATCATGCGCTCGAGTTCGCCCAGCTCGTCGTTGACGGCCAGACGCAGCGCCTGGAACACCCTGGTGGCCGGGTGTTTCCGGCTGGGGCCCGGGTAATGTACCGTTCGCTTCACGAGCTCGGCCAGGTCGCCGGTGCGGGTGATCGGCGATTCGCCGCGAACCTGGACGATCTTGCGGGCGATCTGCTTGGCTTTCGGCTCTTCGCCGAAATCGCGAAAAATCCGGGTCAGCTCGTCTTCGCCGAGCTCGGCGACCAGGTCGGCCGCGGTGCGGCCGCCGGATTGATCCATTCGCATGTCGAGCGGTCCGTCTTTCATGAAGGAGAAGCCGCGCTCGGCCTGGTCGAGGTGCATGCTGGAAACGCCGATGTCGGCCAAAATGCCTTGAACTTTGCCGGTGAGGCCCAGCGACTCGACGACGGCGCCAAGCTGCGAAAAGGTTGCTTTCACGAGGTGGAGGCGGCCGGACGCGGTGTCGGCGGCCAGGCGGGTTCTCGCCAGGCCGAACGCCGTCTCGTCCCGGTCGAGGCCGATGACGCGTCCTGATTTTCCGACCGCTTTGAGCATCGCTTCCGTATGACCCCCGCCACCTACCGTGCAATCGATGGCGACGTCGCCATCCTTCAGATTCAAGGCCTCGACGGAAGCTTCGAGCAGCACGGTGGTATGCGGCCCAGTTTCCGTCACGTCAGATCGTTATCCCGGCTTCGGCCAGGGAGGCATAGATCTGCCCCGCCTGATCAGTGAATTGGTTGAACGAACGCTGCCAGCGCGCGGCGGACCAGATCTCGATTTTCTCGAGCTGGCCGAGTACGACACATTCTTTGTCGAGGCCGGCGTCGCGGCGGAGGTCCTGCGGCAGCTGGATCCGGCCGGCCTTGTCGATCGCGCATTCCTGCGCGCAGCCGATGAAAACGCGCTTGAACGCCATGACTTTCGGGTCGAACTGATTGAGGCGGGCGACGGCTTGAATCTTAAGGTTCCATTCGGCCATGGGATAGGCGGCGAGGCATTGGTCGGAGATCGTTACCATGAGAGCGACATCTTCCGTGTTCTCCGGGCTGTCCGAGCCAAGACGCTTACGGAAAGGCGAAGGCACGGCGAGCCTGCCTTTGTCGTCCAGCGTGTGCTCGAATTTGCCTTGGAACAAGGGACTGCTCCTCTGGTCGTGGAATAGGGGAAAAAGGGAGTGGGAAAGTATCGAGGGAGAGGGCGGCGTGATAAAATGGGTGAATGCCTTACGGGAAGCGGCCTTTAAGCCTTCTCCCACGGTCTCCCACTTTGCCCCACTGGTATACTTACAGGATAGCGCTCGGCACGGGCCCGCGTCAAATCCGGTTGCTTTTATTCTAGCGCCAGGAAAACAGCGACCCGCCGTAACTTGAAGCCCTACGGGTGCGTTGTAGACGACGTTCGGCGGCTGCCAAGGACAAAGAAAGCGTCAGCACGAACGGCACGATCAGTAGCTCGCTCGGCCACTCGGAAATGTAGGCCAAAACGAAAAGAGTCGGCAGACTCAGGAGCGGGATCGTGAAGTTGCGCGTGAAACCGAGCGCCACGCTGAGCCAGCCGACGAAAAGCAGGACGAGCAGGAAGAGGAGCAGCGCGTCGGGCATCCCCAGACCGAAGCTTTGACCGAGCCACCGGCCGAAGCCGTGGATTTTGATGATGCCGGAAAAGACGACGGCGAGAGCGCTG
>JAYVBB010000690.1:0-3501 GCA_043750715.1 Pseudomonadota bacterium
CCAACGGCTGGCCCACAACCAGAGATTCCGCTCCCTGCTACACCAATCCCCAGCCCGTGTTTGTCGGTGATTTCTTTCGCCGTTGCCGGCGCTGCCGCCCGGGATCGGACGGGAGGGAGTGCACGAAGCCGCTCTGGCGGTCGATGAGCAGAGCCGGCAGCGGCGCCGCCAGGCGGTTTTCCCAGCGCTCCGCCGGTGAGACTTCGACGGCGAGGCCAGCGCAGTCCTTACGCAGCTTGGCGAGGCCGTCGTCGTCGAACGAATAATAGTGCAGCGGCACGCCACAGACCCAACGGTCGCCGTCATAGGCGATGTGCGTCAAGGAACCCGCTTCGGTGGTCGCGACCTTCTGCACGACGCGTCCTTCGCGGACGTCGACGGTGACGAGGCAGGGACGCCGGAACTTGGCTTTGCCGCCTTCCGGAGCGACGTCGCCGTAATGGGAGACCATGAGGTGGACGTCGCCGTGCCAGGCCATGTCATGCGGCCGGACGCCGCCCGAATCCCACTGCGCCAGGACTTTGAGTGACGGCACGTCCAGTACGAGGATCCTCCCCGTGTCCTTTTCCGTGAGCGCCTCGATGCGGCGCACCGAAATGAAGACCCGCTTTCCGTCCTTGGAAAGGATGCCGTGGCCCGAAGACCACATACCTGCCGGTGCCGTGAGCGGCGTGACCCGGCCGCCGGCGCCGAGCACCATCGCTTCGGGGCCGTCCAGCGGCAGCACCAGGTCGCCGGCCTCGGGGAGGCGCAGCGCCGTGTGGAGGTTCGGAACCTCCACCAGCTGCTGGCGCACCAGCGCGCCCGTCGCCAGGTCGATCTCGCTCACGACCGAGACTTTGCCGCTCAGCGACGCCGCCGGGTGGCGGTTGCCGTCGAAGCCGACGGCGAGCACCCGTCCGCTGAGGCCCGACATTTCCGGCGCCAAGCGTTCGAGGCTTTGCGCGGAGTCATTCTTCGCTGAGGTGAGGGCAAGGGTCGACAGACCGGCGCCCGCCGCGCCGGCGGCACCGAGTTTCAGGAAGTTGCGACGATCTAGGCTCATGGAATGCTCCGCTTCGCTTTGGGTGTTCGAACGCCTTATTCGAAGCCGCCGCCGCCTTGGGTCGGCTGGCAATCACCAAAGGCCGTCAAGGCCTCGCCGGTCTGCGCCCAGGTGGACGCGTTCCAGCTACGGATCACGAAGTTGGACACCGTGTAAACCTGGTCGTCGCTGCGGAAGACCCGGCGGACGTCAGACTGCGGCGGGATCGCGTTGATCCAGAAGAGCGGCGCGAAGTTGCTGCGGCAGATCGTGGGAATCGCATCATAGTGACTGATCTTTTTCAGCGGCTCGAGCGCGGTGGCCGTGACCTTGTAGAAGACCGCACCGGAGAACTCGAGGGTCTGGTGAATGCGGCCTTGATTCTGCCCGTCGGCCTGAGCCGACGTTTTGGTCTGCACCTGCGCCTGCGCCTGGGCGGGAGTCAGCGGCGGCGTATTGCCTTGGTCGTCTTCCTGCACCACGTCGTCGTTGAACGTCACGAGCGGCAGGCCGAGGATCTTGTCGGTGGGGTCGAAGTAGAACGCGTGGGAATCCTGGGCGGCTTCCGTGTAGCTGCCGCGTTTACCGAGCACTTCGTTGTCGAGGCGGGTGAGCTCTTCGGCTTTCGTCGCGTCGAAGAGCGAGGCCTGGACGCCTTGCGCGAAGGCGCCTTCCCCTTCCTCTTTCGCTTCCGTGTCGTAACCGACGCCGAGGAGGCGGCCGTCGCCGACCGGGTGCAGGTAGGTGGAGAAGCCCGGCATTTTCAGCTCGCCGGCGATGTGCGGCGCCAGGGGATCGGTGAGGTCGATGGCAAACAGGGGATCGGTGCGCTGAAAGGTCACGACGAAGGCGTAGGCGCCGGAATAACGGATGGCTCGGATGTCTTCCGTTGCCGCAAACGTCAGGATGCCGGCGACCGTTTTCAATTCTTTGCCTTCCGCTTCGAGCACGTAGAAATGGTTGTCTGCGGGACCCATCTGATCTTCGGACTTGACGCTTCCGGTCGTCGTGAACAGCGCCAGGAGCTTGCGGTCACCCGCTTGCAGGGTCTTGAAAGCCCACTGCGCGCCGAAAGGCTTGAGGTAACCCGCGACCTCGGTCGAAGCGACGGCGTCGAGGGCGCCGGACGTCGCGTCGTAGTCGAGGGCGATCACTTCGAGCTTTTGGCGGTTGGCCTTCTCGAAGTCCTGCAACTTTTGCCAGGCCGTGGAATCTTCCGGATTGGTGAAGACCGGGTTCGTCGAGGGACGGCCTGCCAGCACGATCTGGTTCGCGCTCATGTAGAGCTGGCGGTCGGCGACGCCCGGGACGGCGATTTCGGAGGCGATTTCGCCCGACGCCACGTCGAGGGACACGACGCGGGTGAAGCTGCCGCCCCCTTGGTCGAAGGGCGTTTTGGTGTAGCTGGTGCAGGGCACCTCCGCCGCTTTTTCCCCGTCGAAGTCGGCAAGGCTCGCGACGATCAGGTCGTTAACGATGTCCTGGCGCGAATCGGCGGTTTCATAAGTCCACGTGCCGTTGGTCGTCTGGGTCTGGATGGCGTCGTTGAAGACCAGGACCAACCGGCCCTCGGTCAGACGCGAATCGACGTAGGTACCGCGGAAGAATCTTTCGCCGACCAGAGTCGGCATTTCGGCCGTGGACGAGTCGTAAACGCGAACCCAAAAGCCGGACTCGGAGGTGAGGCCGCCGTCGAAAGGTTTCTGCCGTTGACCTTGTCCCGCGACGACCAGCCGGTCGCCGGAGGCATAGAGCGTGCCCGCTTGCATGTCGTTCAGGGCGAAGGTGCCGAGAAACTTCAGCGACTCTTTCCGCGCGACCGCGACCTGGACGGTGTTGGCGCGTTGGTTGTCGAGCACGAACACGTGATTCTTGCCCAACTTGATCTGATCCGGCTCGTCGACGCCGACTTCCTGGAGGTTCGTGCCGACGTCGTCCTTCTTGGCCGCCGTCGTGCCGGTATTCTCGGCGTTGCCGCCGCCGTCTCCGCCGTCACCCGTGGACGCGTCGTCGGACACGGCTCCCGCCATCGCTTCCGGCGCCGACTCATAGTCTCCGGCGGAGGATTTCGCCGCGCCGCCGCCCCGCTTGGCGGATTGGTACGAGTAGTATTCGTTTTGCAGACGCTGCGTCTCGAACAGGTTCGCCGCGCTGTCGACCACCGCCGCGCGCAACTCGCCGCAGTTCTGGTAGTGCTCGAGCTCGCCCTTGAGCGCCAGCGGCTCCTGCGAGTCCGGCGGGTCCCCCGGCCCGTGCTTTTTGCCTTTGAACAGCTCCCCGCAAGCCACCGAAAGCGGCAGGCCCACCAGCGCCGTCGCGAAAAGTAGTCTAATTTTCATGAGTTACCTCCATCGACCGTTGCAATGGCGCCCAAGCGCCCCGTCAAAGACTCTTCGGCGTTCTGCCGTTTCAGTCTGTGCCAGGGGAGGCAATATCCGTATACGCCCGTATTCAGGTCTACAGGGGCAATCTCAGCG
>JAYVBB010000691.1:0-2584 GCA_043750715.1 Pseudomonadota bacterium
GGGCGAGTTCGCCTCGACGCTGATCTACGCGTGCTCGGCGGCAGACTTCCAGGCGATCGACCGCGAGCAGTACGACATCGTGGCCGTCACGGGAAATTCCATGGGCTGGTACTCCGCCTTGGGCCTCGCCGGCGCACTCGACGAAGGTGGCGCCTTCGACCTCGTCCACACCATGGGCTCGATGATGAAAGACGGAGTGGTCGGCGGCCAGCTCATCTACCCCGTCGTCGACGCCGAATGGCGCCGCGACCCGGCGAAGGTCGAGCTCGTCCAGAACGCCGTGCGCGAAATTTCGCTCGTCGACGGAGCGGAAGCCTACACGAGCATTCATTTCGGCGGCTACGAGATCATCGGCGGCAATCAAAAGGCGCTCGACCTGCTGATGAAGTCGCTGCCGCAGGTCGAGGAGGGCAAGTATCCCTTCATCCTCGTGAACCACGCCGCCTTTCACACGCCGCTGCTGAAAGAGACTTCGGCCAAGGCATTTCAAACTCTCCCTCAGGAGCTTTTTCACGCGCCGAAGATTCCGCTGATAGACGGCCAGGGAAACATCTGGCAACCCTACAGCACGGATCCCGCGCGGCTGCGCGACTATACGCTCGGCACGCAGGTCGTCGAAGTCTACGACTTCTCGAAGGCGGTCGAAACCTGTCTCAAGGAGTTCGCTCCCGACAAGGTCATCCTGCTCGGCCCCGGGTCGACCTCCGGCGGAGCACTGGCGCAGATCATGATCCAGAATCGCTGGTACGGCCTCGATTCCAAGGCCGCCTTCAGCGACGTCCAGGCCAAAGACCCGGTGGTGCTCGCGATGGGCCGCCCCGACCAAGCGGCCCGCGTGACCGTCAAATCGTGACGGTGCGCTGGTCTTTCAGCTTGTTCGCCGTGTCCTGGCGCACTTCCGGCGTCTGAAACTCGACCTTCACCTGCCAGCTGCCGCTCGCGTCGCGCGTCGGCAGGTTCCACTCGGCGTGGTTGCCGAGCGCCGGTACTTCCTGGCCGTTGCGGAGCCACGTGATCTTGAGGCCCTGGACGGCCTGCGTCTCGAGGTGGACGCTGACGCCTTCCACTCCGCGCTCGACCTTGACGTCGTCGATCAGCTTCACGGTGGCGAGGAGCTTCAGCCAAAGATTTTCTTTGCAGACGTTGCAGAAGTTGACCGAGCCCATGTTGCGCATGAGGCAGGCTTCGTGCGTCGGGCGGTAGGCCGAGACGTGCCCCGGCGAATCAAACGTCGGGTAGGCGCCGATGAAGCTGTTGTCGTAGTGGTAACCACGTCCGTATTCGAAGACGGTGAGGTTCGACACCCAGTTGTTGCCGTCGTGAACGTTTTCGGTGAATTTCAGCTCGTGCCGGCCGGCGGGGAAGCCCGTCTGCGTCTCGATCGCAGAGAAGAAACGGTCCTGGTCGCCGCGTGCCACGAAAGGCAGCGCTTGGCCGTCCATCATGATGCCGAGGTCGGTGGACTGCGGCACACCCGAGACGCTGTACCAAATGCCGGTGCGCGCCTGCTGGCCGTCGCTCGTCCAGCTGATGGAGTAGGGGCCTTGACTCAGGTTGAACCACGGCCAGTCGAGGAACTTCGCCTGCGTCGGCTCGGCGGCGACGTCCTGGCCCTCTTCCACCGCGGTCGCCCAGTGGCGCCATTTCAGGTTGGACGCCGACGCCGAGGTGTTCGCCCCGAAGTAGCCGCCGCCGTCGTATTCTTCCCCGACTTCGCCGATGGTGTGGCCGAGCTCGTGACGGAGCACGACTGTGCCGCTCGTCTCGGAGCTGGTCGAGATGGCAAATTCACCGCCGAGTCCGCCGTAGAAGGGGTCGTTGCCGATGACGACCGGATAGTCGCAGTCGGGTGCTGCGCCGCAGGAGGAGCGGGCCGCCGCCTCGTCGTGCATGTAGATCGCGCGCAGCGTGTCGCCTTCGCGGGCCAGCTTGTACGCGGTGTTTTTGGGTTGACCGCGGACGCCGATGCCCGACTGGGCCGAGGCGCGAAAGACCGCATGGACGTTGAACAGGGGGAGATAGGACGCGAACGTCTGGCCTTCGAACATGTCGTCGACGATGCGCTGAATGTCAGAAAAGAACTTGGCTCTTTCGGCCTGCGTATAGCCGTCGCCCATGAAGACGAGGTCGATGCGGTTGGCGCTCGGACCGTTGTCGACGAGGGTGACGACCTCGTCGGCGAGGGCTTCCGCCTCGTTCACGGGGATCATGGCATCGACTCCGCGGTCCGTGAGGATCCGGGCGATCGCCTGGCGGTCGGCGCTTTCCAGCGTCACGAGCTGCTCTTTGCCCAACGGCTGATGCTCGAGCACGTACTGGGGCTTCGCCGACTCGATCACGCCTGCGGCCGGTGCCTCGGCGAGCGGACGGGACTTCTCTTTCACGACTTGGCGGTGACTGTCTCCATGGTCCTCGTATTGGACGACGTACCAAGTCGTGGGTGCCGCGAACGCGGCGGACGCGAAGGTCGTCATGAGCGCTAAGGCCAGAGCGATGGACCGCATGGAGATCTCCCCTTAAGAAGTAATGATCCCGTCTACCTCAGCGCCCCATCGGCCGTCCACGGGAAGTCCCAACCGTCATT
>JAYVBB010000692.1:0-5389 GCA_043750715.1 Pseudomonadota bacterium
AGCAAGGGTCTTTCCCGCACTCTCGTCGGCTTCGGCATGGTCCCGCGCGGCGAGGTCGGCCTGATCTTCGCCATGATCGGCTCGACGCTGATGATCGGCACCGAAAAAGTCATCGACGCCAAAATGTACGCCGCCATCGTCCTGATGATCATGTTCACGACGATGATTACCCCGATCACGATCTCCTGGTCGTTAGCGAAAAGAGCAAAATCTCATGCCTAAATCTACCGCCGAAACCATCCTGGTCGGAGGAGCCGAAGGCTTCCTCGGCCGCGCCGCCGTCGAATACTTCGCCTCCAAGGGACGCAAGGTCGTCGCCTCGTGCCGCACGCCGAAGGACCTCGCCGACGTCAAAGGGTTCCTCGACAAAGCGGGCCTGAAGAACGTCGTCGCCCTGGAAGCCGACTTGGGAAGCGAGGCGGCCGTGGAAAAGCTCTTCAAGGACGCCGGCACCGTCGACGGCCTCTTCAACGCGGCAGGCGGCTTTCGCTTCGGCAGCATCACCGAATGCTCCGTCGCGGACTTCGAGTTCCTCTACGCGGCCAATCTGAAGAGCTCGTTTCTGCTCGCCAAGCACGCGACGCCCGGCATGAAGGCGCGCCGCTTCGGGCGCATGGTGTTCGTCTCGGCCAAGGGCACGCTGAGCCAGACGACGGCCAACATGGGGCCGTACACGGCGACGAAGGCCGGATTGAATTGCCTCGTGGAAGCGCTCGCCGCGGAAGTCAAAGGCACCGGCGTGACGGTCAACGCGATCATGCCGACGATCATCGACACCCCGGCCAACCGCCAGGCGATGCCGGACCAAAATCCCAAACTTTGGGTGACGACCGCCCAGCTTCTCGCCGTCGTCGATCAGCTGATGGGAACGGTCGGCGAGCCGATCAACGGAGCGCTGATCCCGGTCTCGGGGGGTCTATGAGCGACCGGCTGACGACGCTTGCCGAGGACTCGGACTTCACGCGGACGGGTCGTTACGACGAAGTGCTGCAGCTTTGCGAGGAACTCCCGAAGCTTCATCCCAAGCGTCTGAAGGCCATTCGCTTCGGCACGACGCCCGAGCAGCGCCCGATGATGGCGCTCGTGGCGTCGAACGGCGGTCACCTGACGCCGGAAGCGGCGCGCCAGAGCAAGCTTCCCGTGCTGCTCCTGCAGGGGTGCATCCACCCCGGCGAGTCGGACGGCAAAGACGCCGGCTTCTCCTTTCTGCAGGATCTGCTGACCGGCAAGCTCGACAAGACCCTGCTCGACCGGATGATCGTGCTCTTCATTCCAGTCCTCAACATCGACGGTCACGAGCGCTTTTCCGCGTGGAACCGCCCCAACCAGAACGGCCCCGTCGAGATGGGTTGGCGGGTCACGGCGCAGAACCTCAACCTGAACCGCGACTATACGAAGATCGAGTCGCCCGAGATGGCCGCGGCGCTGCGTCTGATCAACGGCTACGATCCGCTGGTCTTTTGCGACATGCACGCGACGAACGGCGCCAATTTCGAGTGCGACCTGTCGATCATGATCGATCCGTCGGACACAGGCCAGGAGCCGCTGAAGAGCGCCGGTCTGACGCTCCGACGCGAGCTTTTTGCCAAGCTCGAAAAGCAGGGGCACACGCCCGTCCATTTCTACCCGACGCTCAACGAGGTCGACGACCCCGCGTCGGGCTTTGGCTTGTCGCTGCTTTCGCCGCGCTACTCCAACGGGTATTGGGGGGCGAGGAACCGCCTCGGCTTCCTGGTCGAGACGCACTCGTGGAAGCCGTACAAGCATAGGGTACGCAGCACCTACGACATTCTAGTGGGGCTCGCCGAGCTGCTCGCCGTGCACGGCCCGGCCTGGCAAAAGGCGGCCGAAACTCTGGACCGCGAGGCTCCGGCACTTGCGGGAAAAGAAGTCGTTCTGACGACCAAGAACACCACGACCCCGAGCGAGGTCGCGTTCCGGGGCTGCGCCTACAAGCGGACGCCCTCGGAAGTTTCCGGGGCGCTCCGCACCGAATACGACTCCAAGCGTCCGGAGATCTGGCGCGTCCCCTACTTCGGCGACCTCGTTGCCGACGTCACCGTCGAAGCGCCCCGCTTCGGATACGTCGTCAGCGCTGCCTACGCTCTCACTCTGGGCGACCGCCTGGCCCTGCACGGCCTCCGCTTCGAGACGCTGAAGGTGATCAAGCGCGCCGCCAAGGTGAAAGCGTTCCGAACCGACGGCGTCAAGCTCGCGGCGGAGCCTTTCGAGGGCCGCCAGCGCGTGGACGTCACCGGCACCTGGAAAGACGAGACCCGCGACCTGCCGGCCGGCTCGCTCATCGTGCCGATCGAGCAGGCCGGACTCCGGCTGCTGCTCTTCCTGCTCGAGCCCCGCTCGCCGGACTCTTTCCTGGCCTGGGGCTACTTCAACGCCTGCTTCGAAAAGAAGGAATACATGGAGCCCTACGTCGCGGAAGTCGTGGCGCGGGAGCTGCTGAAAAAGCCCGAGATCAAGACCGAGTTCGAGGCGCGGCTGAAGTCCGATCCGGCGTTCGCCAAGAGCCCGGCCCAGCGCCTCGACTTTTTTTATCGCAAGCATTCGTCCTGGGACGAAACGCTGAATCTCTACCCCGTGTTCCGCTTGGACCAAAAGCCGTGAAGCTCCGCCTCGCGCAGCGCCAGCTGCTCCGGTTCATGAGCCTTTGGCCGCCGTTTCTCGGCGCCGGTATCCGCGTCAAGAAGCTGGCTCCCGACATGCGGGAAGTGGTCGTCGAAATGCGGCTCCGTCCGTGGACGAAGAACTACGTCGGGACGCATTACGGCGGCTCGCTTTATTCGATGACCGACCCGTTCTACATGGCGATGCTGATCGAGAACCTCGGGCGCGACTATATCGTCTGGGACAAAGCCGCGACGATCCGATTCAAGCGACCGGGGCGCGGCCGGGTCACGGCGCATTTTCGCCTCGAGCAGGCGGACCTCGACCGCATCAAGGCCGAAGTCGCGGAAAAGGGCCGCAGCCAGCCGACTTTTCTGGTGCTCGTCAAAAACGAGCAGGACGAGGTCGTCGCGGAAGTCGACAAGTTGCTGTCGGTGAAACAAAAAAAGACGGATTAACACCCCGATTCCGCGCACTTCCGCCGAGCGGAATCTGGTAGTGCTCCTTAGCCATTAAGCCCCGCCGCGAAGCGGTCGATACCATTGGTATCTTTGGCTTTTCGCTAAGCGGCGCCCGTGCAGAACCGACTCAAAACCAGCCTCTCATTCGCGGGCGTCGTGCTAGCCTACTTTGCCGCGGCGCGCCTCGGGCTCCTGCTCGCATCGCTCAATCACAATGCGTCGCCGGTGTGGCCGGCAACCGGCATCGCGATCGTTGCCCTTTACTATCTGGGGTCGCCTTTCGTCGTCGCAGTGATGCTCGGGGCCTTCGCCGCCAACTGGACGACGGGCACGCCAGCTTTTACTGCATCGGGCATTGCCTTCGGCACCGGGCTCGAGGCGCTTACGGGCGCTTGGCTGCTGCGCACCCTCGTGAAAAGACGCGAGCGGTTTCCCTTTCACTTCGAGGCCTTTGCGACGCTCGTAGCTTCAGTTCTGCCAGCCGTCATCGGCGCCACGATAGGCAACGGCGTTCTGGTCTCGACCGACGTCATCGGTTGGGGGAACGTTGCGGAATCCTGGAGGACGTGGTGGGTCGGCGATTGTCTGGGCGCCTTGTTCATCGTGCCTTTCGCGTGCCTCGCCCGTGACGGCCGTGCCTTTCGCAGCAAGGTGTCGATCGTCAACGTTCCCGCGACCGCGCTGGCTGCCTGCTTACTGCTGATGACGCACACGCCGGGGGCGCTGGCGTTTTTGCTGATGCTTCCTTTGCTGTCTCAAGCCGTCCGCCGCGACGCGGTCGCGACCCAGGTCACTGCGCTGGTCATCGCCGCGGTCGGCATCGTCGCGACTTCACTCGGTCGCGGACCGTTCAGCCACGGTGACCTCAACGCGAATTTGATCAACCTGCAGCTGTTCCTTGCCTGCTTCGCCGTTTCTGCGATCGTGCTGCCCAATCTGATGCGCGCCGAACGTCGCCGGGTTTCGGTCGTGACGTTGCTCGTTGGCTGGGCGATCGCGGCGTTGCTCTTTCAAAGTTTCCAGTCTGCGGAAGATGCCAAGGACGAACGCCATTTACAACACCTTGCCGAAGAGCTGCAGAGGAACATCGAAACCCGCCTGGCGTTCTACGAGGATGCGCTGCACGCGAGCGCCGGGTTCGTGGCGGCGTCCGACTACGTGTCGGCGGCGGAGTGGAAGACTTTCCAGAGCACCCACGGGGTCGCCGACCGCTATCCTGGCACCGTCGGAATAGGCGTGGCCTTTCCCGTCCTGACGGAGGGCCTCGAGGCCTTCGAGGCGAAAGTAAGGGCGCGCGAAAATGCTGACTTCCGGATCCGTCCCGTGCCCGGGAACGACCTCAGCCGCTCGCCCGGCGGGGAGCACTTCGTCGTAACTTACTTCGCGCCCGAAGAGGGCAGTCTGAAGGCCATCGGCCTCGACTTAGCCAGCGAAACCTCCCGGCGCGACGCCGCCGAGCTGTCTAGCCGTACCGGTCGTCCCGTGTTGTCAGCCGACGTCCGACTCGTGCAGGACGCCGACGCCGGCCATGGCTTCGTGCTGTTCTTTCCTATCTACGACCAAGGCGTTCTGCGTGCCTTGGTCTACGCGCCGCTCATCGCTCATGCCTTTTTCACGGCGAGCACGCAGGAGCTGACCGGGGAAGCCGACTTCACGGTGACTCTCGACGGTAACCTCGTTTTCGACTCCGCTCCCGGGCGGGTCAAGCATGACGAAGGCACCACCGGCCGAGGGTTCAACCTGGGTCAACGACCCCTCGAAATCCAGGTGCGGCGGGCCCCGGGGTTCGCGACGAGCAGCGATTCGCTCGGCGCCTGGGTCGCGTTCTGCGCGTCGGTGATCGTGCTGCTTACGACGACCGTGATCGTGACGCTGCAAACGTCGGGCGAGGAGGCGGCCAAGCTCGTCAAACTCCGGACTTTTGAACTGGGACAGTTGGAAAAGGCCAACCGGATGGCCATGGCCGCCAGCCGGTCGGGTTTCTATTACGTCGAACCTATCAAAGGTACGGTCCGCTACTCCGATGAATGCCGCGAGGTGTTCGGCCTCGATTTCGAAAACGACCGCCAGGCCGATCGCACGCGCCTTTTCGCGGCGATGCTTCCCGAACACGTGAAAGTTCTCCTAGAGATGATTGCCCCTTTCTACGACGGCAAGGTCGATCACGTCGACCTCGAGTACCAGGTCACATCGCCCCGCCATGGGCTGATTTGGATCAGGAACTTCATGCACGCCACGGAAAAAGACGGTGGCGGCAGGCCAGTCAAGGTCGTGGGCATTTGCCAGGACGTCACCGAACGGCGGCT
>JAYVBB010000693.1:0-7015 GCA_043750715.1 Pseudomonadota bacterium
AAAAAAGGCCGCATGGAATCGATCACCGGCGCCCTGCTGCTGCAGCGCCCCGCGATCGAGGTGCTGACCGACGTCAACAAGCAAGACACGGCAATGAAGATGCAGATGTTCAACATGTTCGGCGCGGCGATCTCGCAGCAGTCGGGCCAGCTGACCCAGCAGATCCAGGCCGACCTCTCGGGCGTCGAAGACTGCGACGACTCGGTGTCGCCGCTGCTCGTCGACCTGGGCAACGACGGCGTCGATCTGAGCCCGCCGTTTCCGGGCACTCCTTTCGACATGGACGCCGACGGCGTCACCGACCAGATTTCCTGGCCCAAGGACGCACGGACGATGTTCCTCGCGCTCGACCTGAACAACAACCTGAAGATCGACGACGGCGGCGAGCTGTTCGGCAACAACTCGCTCGGCCCGAAAGACGGCAAGAAGTCCGCGAACGGGTTCCTCGCCCTCGCCAAGTTCGACGAGAACGGCGACTGCTACATCGACGCCAAAGACGAGGTCTATACCCGCCTCAGACTCTGGTCCGACGAGAACCACGACGGGATCAGCACCGAAGCCGAGCTCCTGACGCTAGTAAGCCAGGGCGTCGAGGCGATCGATCTGAACTTCACCGAAGGCAGCGAACAAGACGCCTTCGGCAATTCGAGCCGCCAGCGCTCGGTCGTGAAGATCAAAGGCGGCAAGCTCCGCCTGGTCGTCGACATCTGGTTCCGGAAGTCCTAAGCGGGACGCTTCCGGTTCTTGTCGACAACAGCGAAGATGATCATCGAGAAACCGAGACAGCGCAGGAGGTAGACCGACGGGTTGGCTTCCTGCATCCCGTTGCTCAGCATGATTGCAGTCCGCTCGATCGCGAGGATGACGAACGCCAGACTGAACAAGCCGAAGAATCGGTCGCCGCTGGTCGTCCAGAACTTCAGGAAGAAGCAGGCGGCCACGAGGCAACACATCATCGCCGCGCCGTTCATGAATGTCAGGATCATCAATTGATTCGTCAATGGGAATCCCAAATCAGGCCGAACACGAGGATGCACATCCCCAGGAGATTCGTCCCCGAACGCCATGGTGAGAAATCCACACTCGGGAGTACCACCAAGTCGATGAACAAAAACGCGTTGTTTGCCGTCAAAAGCAGAAAACAGAGCGAGCACCAGAGCAGGAGCCGCACCTGGGACTTCACCCAAGCCCGACCGAGCAGAAGGGTGCAAAGCAGACTCGTCAAACCACAGAGCAAGTAGACGTATAGGGCCATCCTACTTGTCCCCCCGAATCTTGAAGGCATCGGCCAAGCATTGGATTTTTTCGATGGGATTCGAGAAGATCAGGTCGATCACCGTCACGCGCCGCACGAGATAGGCCTCGGACAGGGCCGTGACCCGATCGGCCAGCTCGGGGGTGCCCGGCTCGTAGCGAAAGGATTGCTGCGCCGGATCGGCTTTCACGATCAAACGCAAGACGCAGAGCTTTTCCAGACGTTGCGCGGCCGACACCGGGCTGCTCCGCAGCTGGCGGCTGACGTCGGTGGCCGACCATCCTTTGCTAGGGTCGTTGCGCAATAGGAGAAGGACTTCGAGCTGCTCGACGGAATCGATGTGGGCTTTGATGAAGGCAATCAGACCCGCATCTATTTTGTCGCCGTTCCCCGCCATCCGTCCCTTCAGTGTATCGCGGTCTTCGTGTCCGCGCTGTCTTCGGGCTTGGCGGCAAGCATCACGACGGCCGCTATGAGCTCTTTGGCTCGAACCGGCTTGGCGATATGGACCTCGAATCCGGCTTGCTTCACTCGCAGCGCGTCCTCAGGAGAGGCATAAGCCGTCAGCGCGCCGGCGCGGACTTTGACTCCGCTTTCCTGCTCGTAGTCGCGCACCATCCGAATGAGGTCGAAGCCGTCGTGATCCGGCATGCCGATGTCGGTCAGCACGACGTCGGGCAGACGCTCCCGAATGCTGTCGAGCGCTTCGAGCACGGAACCGACGGAGCGCACTTCCGCGCCGCCGCGGCGGAGCAGCGTCGCGACGAGCTCCCTCGACTCGCGGTCGTCGTCGACCACGATGACGGAGGTGCCGGCCAGGCTTTCCTGGGCCGGGCTGACCGAGCGAAAACTGCGCTCGACGGTCTGCGTCGTTTCCATGACGAGCGGCATCGTGACCGTGAACACGGCGCCTTTGCCAGGACCGTCGCTCGAGGCGGCGACGTTGCCGTGGTGGAGCTCGGTCAGGTGTTTGACGATCGACAGACCCAGCCCTAAGCCGCCGTAAGTGCGGGTGGTCGAGCTGTCGGCTTGGCGGAAAGCCTCGAAGATGATCGGGAGGGTTTCTTCTTTGATGCCGATGCCGGAGTCCGCGATGCGGATCTGCAACCGGTCGCCCTGGACCACGGTGCGCACGTCGATGTGGCCGCCGTCGGGGGTGAACTTCAGGGCATTGCCCAGCAGGTTCGACAGGATCTGCTGGATCCGGCTGTGGTCTGCCATGACGATCGGAGTTTCGTGCGCGAACACCTGGCTGACCGTGATCTTCTTCTTTTCCATTCCCAGCTGGCATGCTTCGATCGTCTCCGCAAGGATCTGGTGGAGATCCATCGGGCGCAGATCGAGCTCTAGCTTGCCGGTGATGATGCGCGAGACGTCGAGCAGGTCACCGACCAGCTGGGCCAGGGTCCGGCCGCTGCGTTCGATGACGCGGAGGCCTTTCAGCATCGCTTTGTCTACGCACTTTTGCGCGAGCAGGTCGGCCCAGCCGATGACGGTGTTGAGAGGCGTCCTGAGCTCGTGCGAAAGCACTGCCAGGAACTCATCCTTCATCTTGTTGGTTTTTTCCTGCTCGGCGCGCAACCGTGCGTTCTGCAGGGCGATGGCGATGTGACGGCTGCCTTCGGTGATGACGTAGACGTCGGTCGAGTCGAGGCGGCGGTTTTCGTTGAGTGACAGGATCGAGATGGCGCCGAGCATTTTGCCGTTGACCTGAATCGGAGCCGACAGCACGCCAATCGGGATCGCTTGCAAGTGCTCACGCTCGACGGGGTCGGCGACCGAATCGGCCCAGGACGGGTCGACGCGCTGGACCATGACCATGCGTTCGGACTCGAAGGCCGGGGCGAAGGCGAGGCTCGCGTGTCCGGGAATGGGAGTGCGCCGGGAGATCTCGATCAGGAGCGCCGGATCGGCATCGGAACGGACGCTGCAGGCGACGCGCTCGGGACGGCCTGCGTCGTCGAGTAGGTCGACGACGCAGGCATCCGCCATGCCTGGCACGCCCTGGCGGCACAGCTCGCGGACGGCCTGTTTGTAATCATGCGTCGCGGAAAGCGTTTCATTCGACTCGGCCAGGAATTTCTGGATCTCCTGGGAACGCTTTTGCGCGTGAATGTCCGTAAACGTACCGAGCCAGTTGAGGATGTGGCCGCTGTCGCCCTTTTCCGCGACGCCGCGGCAAAGGTGCCAGCGGTACATGCCGTCGGCGCCCTTTAGCCGGCACTCGAGCTCGAGCGGCTGGCCGCTACCGAGGCTTCGACTCCAGGCGAAGAGGAACAGCAGCACGTCGTCCGGATGCATCGCCGAATGACAGACGTGCCAGTCGCCCTTTGTCCCGCCTTCGGGACAGGCGAGGCCGGAGTACGTGTAAAATTTGCCGTTGAGGTATTCGAGCTTGCCCGCCGTGTCCGCCGTCCAGACGATCTGCGGAATGGATTCGCAGAGCTCTTTGTAGTGGCGCTCGCTTTGCAGCCGCTCCGCGACCCGGAGCTGCGCTTCCTGCTCCTTGATCCGCACGTTTTTCCGGTAGAGGTCGACGAACACCGAGACTTTGGCCTGGACGATCACGGGATCGAGCGGCTTGTGCATGTAGTCGACGGCGCCGACGCCGTAGCCCTTGTGGAGGAAACTCGAGTCTTTGGCTATCGCCGTCAGGAAAATGATCGGCGTCGATTCGCCGCGTCCGCCTTTACGTACCAGGCGGGCGAATTCGAAACCGTCCATCTCCGGCATCATCACGTCCAGAAGAATGACGGCGAAGTCGTCCTTCAGGACCCTTTTCAGAGCCTCGGTGCCCGAGGTCGCCGAGACCAGGTTGTATTCGGGGCACTTGAGAATGGCCTCGAGCGCCACGATGTTGGCCTGGCGATCGTCGACGATCAGAATGTTGACGGGCTTTTCACTGCGCACGGTTGGCAGACCCCGATTTATGTAGCCAAGCGTAGATCATCGACAACAGCTTGTCGGGATCGACCGGCTTGGTGATGTAGTCGGAAGCACCGGCAGCGAGGCACTTCTCCCGGTCACCCTTCATCGCCTTGGCGGTGAGCGAGATGATCGGAAGCTTCGCGAAGCGCTCGTCTTTCCGGATCACGACCGTGGCCTCGAGTCCGTCCATTTCCGGCATCATCGTATCCATCAGGATGAGGTCGGTATCAACGTGCTTCGCGAGCAGGTCGACCGCCTGTCTGCCGTTCTCGGCGAACGACACTTTCATGCCGTAAGACTCGAGGACACTGGTGATGGCGTAGATGTTTCGGACGTCGTCGTCGACGACCAGGACCTTGCGGTCCGTGAAGTCGGCGTCGAGCGGGAACGGCGGGATCGCCGGCGCGATGTCGAGATCGCCTTCCGCTGGCAGCCCGTCGGTGCCCGAGTACGTTTGCGGGATGAACAGCGTGAATTCGCTGCCGATGCCCGGAGTCGAGGTTACGTCGATGGCGCCGCCGAGAAGACGGGCAATCTCGCGACTGATAGTCAGACCGAGGCCCGTACCGCCGTATTTCCGGCTGGTGGTACCGTCGGCTTGTTGGAACGCCTCGAAGATCAGCTTTTGCTTTTCTTTCGGGATGCCGATGCCGGTGTCTTTGACAGTGAACTTCAGTACCTGGTCGTTCGGCCGGCCGAAGGCGACGTTCAGCGGCAGCTCAGCCGCGGTCGCGACGTGCACCGACAGCGTGACCTTGCCCTTTTCCGTGAACTTGAAGGCATTGGAGAGCAGGTTCTTGAGGATCTGCTGCAGCCGGTTCGTGTCCGTAAAGATCGACTGCGGCAGCCCTCTTCCTGTCTCGATGTTGAAGGTGAGGCTCTTGTGCTCGGCGACCGGACGGAACGTCTGCTCCAGGAACTCCTGGATGTCGACGATGTCCACTGGCGTCGGGGTGATCGGCATCTTGCCGGCTTCCACCTTCGACAGGTCGAGGATTTCGTTGATCAAGGCGAGGAGGTCGCAACCAGCGGAGTAGACCGTGCTCGCGAACTTCACTTGCTCCGGCTTGAGATTCTGGTCCTTGTTGTCGGCCAGCATCTTGGACAGGATCAACAGGCTGTTGAGCGGCGTCCGGAGCTCGTGCGACATGTTCGCCAGGAATTCCGACTTGTACTTCGATATTAGCGACAGCTGTTCGGCTTTTTCTTCCAGCGACAGCGAGGCGAGCTCGACTTCGTGGTTTTTGAGCTCGAGGAGCTTGGCTTTTTCCTCCAGCTCTTTCGCTTGCGCTTCAAGTTCCGCGTTGGAGCGTTTCAGCTCCTGGAGGAGCTCTTCCGTCCGCATCGAGGAGGAGATCATGTTGAGAACGACGCCGATCGAGTCCATGAGCTGGTCGAGGAAGCTCATGTAGTTGACGCTGAAGGGATGGAACGAGGCCAGCTCGATCACCGCTTTCAGGTCGCCTTCGAACGTCACGGGCAGGACGACGATGTTCAGCGGCTTGGCGGCGCCGAGGCTCGAGGACACGTGAATGTAGTCGTCCGGGACTTTCGTCAGCAGGATTTTTTTCTTCTCGAAGGCGCACTGGCCGATCAGGCCTTCTTTCAGATGATAGCGATTGGATAGCGACTTTCTTTCCGAGAAGGCATAGCTGGCGATCAGGTTCAGGACCTGCTCGTTGCCGTCCTGCTCTTGCATGAAGAAGGTGCCGTGCTGGGCGTCGACGAGCGGGGTCAGCTCCGACATGATCAGCTGCGCGACGGCCGTGATCGACCGCTGGCCCTGGATCATGCTCGAGAACTTCGCCAGGTTCGTTTTCAGCCAGTCCTGCTCGTTGTTCTTCTCGGTCGTTTCTTTCAGGTTGCCGATCATCTGGTTGATGTTGTCTTTGAGCGCGGCGACCTCGCCTTGCGCTTCGACCGTGATCGACCGGGTCAAGTCACCTTTCGTGACGGCCGTGGAGACTTCGGCGATGGACCGCACCTGCGACGTCAAGTTACCGGCGAGCTGGTTGACGTTGTCGGTCAAGTCTTTCCAGGTACCCGAGGCGCCCGGGACTTTCGCCTGGCCACCGAGCTTGCCTTCGATCCCGACTTCGCGCGCCACCGTGGTCACCTGGTCGGCGAAGGTCCGGAGCGTGTCGGTCATCGAGTTGATCGTTTCGGCGAGGGCGGCGACTTCGCCTTTCGCTTCGAGGACGAACTTCTGGTTCAGGTCCCCGTTCGCGACCGCGGTCACGACCTTGATGATGCCTCGGACCTGCATGGTCAGGTTACCCGCCATGAAGTTGACGTTGTCGGTCAAATCTTTCCACGTTCCTGCGACGCCGGGCACCCGGGCCTGGGCGCCGAGCTTGCCTTCGATGCCGACCTCGCGGGCGACCGTAGTCACCTGGTCGGCGAAGGTGCGGAGCGTATCGATCATGGCGTTGATCGTTTCGGCGAGGGCGGCTACTTCGCCTTTCGCCTCGAGGACGAACTTCTGGTTCAAGTCCCCGTTGGCGACGGCCGTCACGACCTTGATGATGCCCCGGACCTGTTTCGTCAGGTTCGACGCCATGAAGTTCACGTTATCCGTGAGGTCTTTCCATGTACCGGAGACCCCTTTCACATCGGCCTGGCCACCCAGTTTGCCTTCCGTACCGACCTCTTTCGCGACCCTCGTCACCTCGGCGGCGAACGAGTTGAGCTGGTCCACCATTTTGTTCATCACGTCTTTGATCTGCAGGATTTCGCCGCGGACCTCGACCGTGATTTTTTGCGTCAGGTCGCCGTCGGCGATCGCGGTCGCGACCTTCGACATGTCGCGGAGCTGAACCGTCAGGTTTGATG
>JAYVBB010000694.1:0-5194 GCA_043750715.1 Pseudomonadota bacterium
TCTGGTGCCGGGGTCCGGATCAGTGTAGGATTCGTACCTAAGAACCTGCTGATTTTTGAATGATCCCGTACCGCCTCGGAGGGTAAACGCGCCTCGCCCGCAAGGTCTGCGCCGCGGCGTCCGTCGTCGCAGTCGACCTGGGCTTTTACGCCTGTCTGCGTTCGTCGTGGGCTCCGAATTCTCGCGCAAGATGTCTATCGGGTGTTCGGCTTTGCCGATGCCGAAGTGCCCTACCGGCGCTTCAGCGCCGGCGGCAACATCGTGCCGGCTCTCAAACCGCTTTTGGGGTGAACATGCGTCACATCGGTTTGGTTCTTGCGGGCACTGCTTTGGCTCTATCTTCCTGCCGGTCTCCCGGCACTCAGCCGGTAGAGCCGGAGTCGGCGCTGAACGAAGCGGGCTATGCAGCCGTATCCTGCACCACGAGTCGCAAGATCGACGATCCCAAGGAAGGCATCGACTTCTCGGCGCAGACGCTATCGCTTCCCGACGCCTACTGGATGGCGCTGCTGGCGGCCGACGCTTACACGAAAAAAGAAGTCCTGCTCCCGGAGCTGAAGCGCCACGGCTTCACCGATGCCCTCTTTTTCGACGAGGACGGCGTCGCGCGCAACGTCTTCGAGTCCGGCTACGACTTTCCCTGGGCGAGCACCCAGGGCTTCTGGGCCGAATCACCCGACGGCATCGTCATCTCGTTCCGCGGCTCGGTCCCGACGGCGCTTGCCGACATCGTTTCGGACGTCTGGTCGTCGCAGAGCAAGCTTGAAGGCTTTGGAGCGCAGGTCATCGGTACGGTTTCCGACGCCGCCGCGGCCGTCTCGATCAGCCTGCCGGGAGGCAGCGTCGCGCCGGACAAAGACCGCGAGATCCTGGTCCACGCCGGATTCTGGAACGCGCTGCAGATCGTCTGGAAGCACCTCGAAGCGAAGGCCAAGCAGAATTTTGCCGCCGAGCGCCCGAAAGAGCGCGCGACGAAAATGGCGCTACTCGACTCCTGGGCCAAGATTTACAAGTCCCAGGGTGAAGTCCCGGCACGCGCCGCGGCCGAAAAAGAGACGGAGTGGCGGATCGACGGCCCTGCAAAGGCAAAATTCCTGAAGCAGTGGTCCCAGCAGACGACCGAGAAGAAACGCCTCGAGCTATTCGAGTTTCTCGACGTCTACTGGGCGGGCAAGCAAAAGCCGATCTTCATCACGGGTCACAGCCTCGGCGGCGGCCTGGCGACGCTCGCCGCGTATCGCCTGATGAAAATGGGCATGAACGTCCGGGGCCTTTATACGTACGGCGGCCCGCGCGTCGGCAACCAGGCCTTCGTGCACGACTTCCGGGTTTTAGCGTGGTACAGGGGCCTGAAGGGCAAGGGCACCTCGCAGAGCAAAGGAAACGGCGGCCTGCAACGCTTCGTCAACCATTTCGACGTCATCACGCGTATCCCTCCGTCGTTCGGATGGAACTCCGCGCTGCAATCCGACGACGAGGCCGAGGAAGCGAGCACGTGGTCGCATGCCAGCACGATGAACTACCTGACCGGGCCGGAAATTGCGGACCAGGAGCTGTGGATCGAGGCCGATGCCGCGTTCGCGGGCAAGTTCGCCGAGTCGCCCGTGCCCCGCTTCGTCGTGTCGCTGCCGCTGGAAAACTGGAAACAATGGGGCGCCGATCACATGACGACGCCCTACATCATGAAGCTCGAAAAGCTGGCGTTCGGTAAAGTGACGCCGTGCCAATGATCCGGCAGCTCGGCGTGGCGCCCATGGAAGGCGTCACGACTTTTCCGACGAGGCTCTGGCTGCACTGGACGTCGGCGCCTGCATTCATGACGACGCCTTTTCTGCGCGTCACCGAAGTCTTCCCGGGGAGCGAGCTGCCGGACTCCTTCGCGCCGGAGCTCGGCCCCCTCAAAGGCTTGCTGTCCTATGAGTTGACGCCGCAGCTCCTGGCGGCCAGCCCCGACCACTTCCTGCGCGCGGCTAAGCTGCTGCCCGCCGCGTTTGCTCCCATGATCGAGATAAACTACGGCTGCCCCTCACCCAACAGCGCGGGCAAGACGGCAGGGAGCGGCGCACTCCGTGACGCCGCATGGTTCGGCGAAACCGTCGCGAGACTCAGCGACACCCTCGGCCCGCAGCGCCTCGGCGTGAAGATGCGCCTCGGCTTCGACTCGCCGGACGAGTTCGACGCCCTGCTCGAAGGCGCGCGCCGCCCGGCGCTCGGCCGCCTCACCGTCCACGGTCGCACCCGAGCCGACGGCTACCGCGGGCAGGCCCGCTGGGACCTGATCGGCAAAGCGGCTCGCCAGACGGCCTGTGCCACCTGGGGTTCCGGCGACGTCGTCGGTCGGTCGAGTTACGACGCTTGGGCTGCCGCGGCTCCCGAGGCGACGGGTATTCTGATCGGCCGCGGCGTACTGCGGAACCCCTGGGTGTTCGACGAGGTTCGCAACGGCGTGCCTGTCACCCTCGGCGGCGACACGCTGGCCGACGCCTTGCTCTCGTTCACGTTGGCTCACGAGCTGTGGCAACGCGACGCGAACCGGTTCGTCACGAAAGTCGCTTCGGCGCGGTGGGACGATTGGGAACGTCGCGTCACGACGCTGTCCACCCTCGCCTTCGGGGTCCCTTGCGTGGCGCGAGGCCTGCCGCGCAGCGCGGCGGTATCCAACGTCGCACTGTCGAGGCTCAAGATGCTCTGGGGCTACCTCGGGCCCAGCCTGCCTGCCGTACTGCAAGACCCGAAAGCCGCCCGGGCCAAGTCTTTGGCCGAATTTTTCGAGCACTTGTCGGCCCGCATCACCGCAGCTGGCACCGTCCCTTTTCGCATCGCGGCGGAATGAGGCTCTTGGCTTCCTGGCAGCGGTCTTCTTTGCAAAGCGTGCACGAGTTCCATTCGGTAGCCAGCTGGTTGTAACGAGTGGCGTCGAAACCCTTGTTGAACGCGCCGCCGCAGCCGAAGTTGCAAGCAGGGGTCACGTATACGACGGCGCAGTCCGCATCGCCTTCGCACGCCGCGCCCTGAGTGAGCAGCTCGTCCATCTCGGTCATGGTCGCGGACTGCTTTTCCTGGCAGGGCTGGCAGTAGGACATCGGCACTTCGTTCTCTTCCGGGGTGCGGCCGATCGTCGTGTCGCAGGTGTCGACCAGATCGAGCTTGAAGACTCCGGGGTAAGTCTCGCGGCAGATCTCGACGGCTCCTCCGGAACACATCGTCGTCTGCCCGTTTCGGCTCGAAACGTTGTCCGAGCAGGACGTCCCGCTCAAGGCCAGGGACATGAGACTGATTGCCAATAGTTTCGCGGTCATGGATGATTCCTCCACGAACATGACGACGGCATGCCCAAGGATGCTGCATTAGATTTGTAACCAACTGTATTTACATTATTATTCGGCGTCTTGCGGCTGGCCGGCGTCCTGTACTAGCTTAGGGCCTCGCTTTTCGGCGCCTCGCCTTACTTAAGGTACTGATGATCCCCTTCCTGAATTTCGACAAGAAGGCGCTGCTCGGCACGCTTTATCTGCGTTACTTCGGACTCCGCAAGATTCCGTTGCTCTTTTTCGTCAAGCCGACCGTGGTCGAATGGACGAAGGAGCGCGTCGTTTTCAAGATCCCGTTGAAGCGCCGGACGAAGAACCACCTCGGCAGCATGTACTTCGCGGTGCTGGCGGCCGGCGCCGACCTGGCGGCGGGCTTTCTCGCGATGAAAGCGATCCGCGACAGCGGCGAGCCCGTTTCGCTGATCTTCAAGAACATGCAGGCGGAATTTCTGAAGCGCGCCGAAGGCGACGTGCTGTTCACCTGCGAAGACGGCGACATGGTGACCGATCTCGTGCAAAAAGCTTTGGAAACCGGCGAACGCGAAGAGCTGCCGGTGCCCGTCATCGCGACGGTTCCCAGCAAATTCGGAAACGAGCCCGTCGCCAAGTTCACCCTCACCCTCTCCTTGAAACGCAAAGACAAAGACAAAGACAAAAAGAAGGAAGCCACGGCATGAGCGGAGATCCGAACAAAATCATCTACTCGATGGTGCGAGTCGCCAAGACCCACAAGTCGACCGGCAAGACCGTCATCCGGGACATCTCCCTTTCGTATTTCTACGGCGCCAAAATCGGCGTGCTCGGTCTGAACGGCTCCGGTAAATCGACCCTGCTCCGCATCATGGCGGGCGTGGACAAGGAATTCCAAGGCGAAGCGCATCTCTCGGACGGCTACACCGTCGGCTTCCTCGAGCAGGAGCCCCTTCTCGACGATTCCAAGACCGTGAAAGAGATCGTCCAGGAAGGCTGCGGCGAAGTCGTCGGCTACCTCAAGCGCTTCGAGGAAATCAACACGGCGCTCGGCGACGAGAACCTCGACCCGGGTGCGATGGACAAGCTCATCACCGAACAGGCCGTGGTCCAGGACAAGCTCGACGCCATGGACGCGTGGAACCTCGACGACAAGCTCAACTTCGCCATGGATGCCCTGCGCTGCCCGCCTCCGGACCAGTCGGTGAAGGAGCTGTCGGGTGGCGAACGCCGCCGCGTCGCCCTCTGCCGTCTGCTGCTGAAGGAGCCGGACATCCTGCTCCTCGACGAACCAACCAACCATTTGGACGCCGAGTCGGTCGGCTGGTTGGAACGCCATCTCCACGACTACAAGGGCACCGTCATCGCGGTGACTCACGACCGGTACTTCCTCGACAACGTCGCGAGCTGGATCCTCGAGCTCGACCGCGGCCACGGCATTCCTTGGAAGGGCAACTACTCGAGCTGGCTCGAACAGAAGTCGAAGCGCCTCGCCAGCGAAGAGAAGACGGAATCCAAACGCCAGAAGACGCTCGAGCGCGAGCTCGAATGGATCCGGATGTCGCCGAAAGCCCGCCAAGCCAAGAGCAAGGCGCGGATCACGGCGTACGAGAGCCTGGCCAACCAGGAAACGGACAAGCAGCAGGACGACCTCAAGCTTTACATCCCTCCGGGCCCGCGCCTAGGTGACGTCGTGGTGAAGTTCGAAGGCGTGGCGAAGGCCTACGGCGACAAGCTTCTCTATGACAACCTGACCTTCGACATGCCCAAGGGCGGCATCGTCGGCATCATTGGTCCCAACGGCGCCGGCAAGACGACGCTCTTCCGCATGATGGCCGGCCAGGAAAAACCGGACGGCGGCACGCTGACGGTCGGCTCGACCGTCAAGCTCGGCTACATGGAGCAGTCGCGGC
>JAYVBB010000695.1:0-13593 GCA_043750715.1 Pseudomonadota bacterium
TCGGAGGAGCCACCGGGGGCGGCTCTTCCGTCGAGCCGCCGGGCGAAGACGTTTTTTTCTTGTCTTGCGGGAGTGAGTCCGTCACGAAGCAGCCGCTCAACAGTCCCGGAAGCAATAGCAGGCCGAGGCGTCGGAGGGTGAGCAGCGGTGAACGGGCGATCATCATATAGAATGGATCGGCACATTGACCGCGGTCTTGACCGGTGACGGCGCGGCAAACGTTGCCTAGCCGTCGCCGCCGTCCGTCGCGAGTCGAATCAGTCCGTTAGCGAAACGCCGCGCGGTAGGAAGTTTTTGCCGGGCTGCGGAGCGGCCTTCGTCAGCTCGCCGTCGCAGAGGAGGTAGTCGAAGCCGTTGCCCGACATGCGCTCGGGGCGGCCGACGATGATCGCTTCCGGCTTTTTGTCTGGCGCGATTTGGTTGGCGAGAGCGGGGGACACGAACAGCATCATCGTGCCGTTGAGGCGGCTCCGGTCGAGCCCCAGTTCCTCGTCGATCTCGACGACTGAAGGCGGGCGCCGCCAGTTGCCTTCTCCGTAACACCAGTCCCGCGTCAGCTTCATCATCGGGCAGGCCGTCGCGGCGGGGCACGGAAAGAGCGGCAAGTAGCCGACTTCCACCAGTTGGTCGCGGAGCCTCATCGTTTCCCTCGACATGTCCTGCGTCGCGGGTTCCAGCAGCATGATGACGGCATCGTCGCCGCGTTTCGCCTGCGTCTCGAAGAGGTTGGTCAGGCGGTTTTTCGCGCCGGTATTCTTGGCGAGCTCGTTCCAGACGTAGCCGAGCATGTGGACGAAAACCGCTTTGGTTTCTCCGGGCTTCACGAGGCGTTCGGTGTCCAGGTCCTCGAGCCGCACCCGGTGCGTGAAGACTGGCAGCTGCGGCTCGGCTTCCTCGAAGAGGACGCGGGCGGCATCGAGGAGTGGTCCGACGCCGTCGAAAAGATGCAGCGTCATGCGTTCGGGGGTAACGCCGCGGCGCTTGAGGTGATGGACCAGGATCTGGGAAACGGCGCCAGTGCCGCAGCCCAGGTCGTTGAGGATCAGGCGTCCCTTCATCGAGCCGAGCTTTTGCGCGAACCCCGTGCGGGCTTCCGCGCGCGTTAGGAGGAGGTCGGCGCGGGCGGCGTTCGTGAGGTGGAAGCCGAGCAGGTAGTCGACCGCAAGGCGCTGCGACGAGAGGAGCTTTCTCGATAGCTCGCCGCGATGCTGCGTGAAGATTTCCCAGAGTTTGTGAATCTCGCCGATTTCCTGACGGACGATGATCTTCATCTTCTGCGGCGGCGTCATTTCCTTGCGCGCGCTACGCGGCAGACGGGCCAACTTCAAGACGGTGCGCTGCCAGGCGTCCAAGAGGTCTTTGGATAGCTCGAAGGGTTTCGGCTGGGGGAGGGCGGGGAGAGGCTTCTTCACCGGTCACGATGTAGAACTTTTTGACGCCCTTCGCAGTAAGTTTACGAAACGGCCGTCCCCTTCCCCTTTTGACGGGTGGAAATACACCATGGTTATCAATGGTTATATCTTCGGGCCGGCGGGCTCCCTTTTTGCACAAGGGTGGTCCTGGATGGCGATTTTTGAGTGCGCAACGCTGAACGGGGATGCTCGTTATGAAAACGAAGCTGATGATGGCAGTAGTGGTCCTGGGTGCGCTCGCTTGTAACAAAGCGAACTTCGGCGCCGGTGGCAGCAAACGCAATGGTGGCGCGGTCAGCCCGCAGAATGGCGACCAGACGCACGCAGGCGAAAATCCGCCGCTCGACGTGAGCGAACTGGAAGACAATGCCGACAAGAACGGCCCGAAAGCGGGTACCGGCAACGACCTCGAGAAAGTCATCGAGCTCGACTGCGACACGTCTGAAGGCGTGATCGTCGACGTCGTCCCGGGCAAAGACGGCCCGACCGACGGCAAAGACGCGACTGACGGCAAAGACACGACCGGCGGCGACGACAAAGGCTCTGAAGCCTACGACGACCTGCCGGCCAAGAAAGCCACGTTGGCCCTCGGCGACGGCGGTGAAGGCTACGACCCGACGAACAAAGGCAAAGACATCGACACCGACGGCAAGCCGACCGGTGGCAAAGACGGCGAAGGCGGCAAAGACGGCGGCAAAGGCGGCGAGAAGCCCCTGCCCGAGAAGCCGACCGAAGAAGTGCCGGTGCAGTCCAAAGTGATCGCGAAGGTCAAAGGCAAGTTCTGCCCGACCGCTCAAAAGAAGCTGACGGTTCTCTTCGTCGTCGACTACTCGGGCTCCATGGGGCGCCATGTTCCCGAGCAAGGCCAACAGGAAGTTCCCGGCAACGACCCGCAAATCAACGGCTCCTGCGGCCGTCTGCTAGCCGCGCAAGCCATCCTCGCCAAGATCGAGGCGGCGAAGCTGACCGGCGACCAGATCGAAATCGGCATGGTTCCCTTCGCCGGTGGCATCGTCACTAACCGCATCCTCCCGATCGTGAGCTTGGACGAGTTCAAAGCGCAAGTTTCGAAAGACACCTTCTGCCAATACGTCGTGCAGAGCTCCAGCTTCGGTTTCGACCCGCAAAACCCGGGCGGCATCCAGGGCCCCGACGGCATCTTCGGACGCGTCGACGCGAGCACCAACTACCGCGCCGCGTTCAACGCCGCCGGCTCGATCCTGCAAAGCGTCTATGGCCGCAAAATGGTCTACTTCATCTCGGACGGCGAGCCGACGTCCGGCGGCCAGGACCCGGTCCAAGCCGGCATCGAAGCGGGCGCCGAGCTCCGCGCCTCGGTCGACAACCTGACCCTCAACGCCCTTCTTCTTGGTAACACCGGCCCCTCGGCCGAGCAGGTCCTCCAGCAAGTCGCCGGCGCCCCGGAGCGCGTGCGCAAAGCCCAGGACGCCAGCCAGCTCGCCGAAGAGATCCTGAAGTTCGCCGACGCCTCGATCGACGAGTCCACCGGCAAAGCCCTGCTCTCCGTCGAAGGCTACCCCACGGCCAACCTCGGCCTCCTCTACCTGAAGCAGGACCCGAACCAAGCGGGCGTCTGGATCTACGAAACCCAGCCCTTCGTCCTCCTCGGCAAGCCCGGCGTCGACGTCTGGAACGTGGTCGACGTGACGGCTCAAGGCAAAGACGGCTCGACGCACGCCTCGCAGGTCAAGATCCGCTACCGCCAATAACGGTCAGCGCGCAATCCAACGATATTCGGTCGTCGAGTAGTCCCGGCAACTCTGGGAAGCCTCGGCGACCGATACGTTGTAGTAGTAGAGGTTGTGTTCGATCCCCGGCTGATTGCCCGTGGAAGCGCAGCGGCCAGCGGTGCGGTTGGCGGTCGGACACTCCGTGGTCGAGAAGCGGGTGCGGACGCCGCCTTTGGCTGAACGGTCGCAGAACGCCTTCAGGTAATCCATGAACTGCTTGTCCGGGTTCGCCCAGATCCACTCGTAGCAGCTGGTGTCGCCGAATTGGCAGCTGGCCGTCTGGGACTTCCGGAAGAACGCCGAGGCCGGATTTTTCGCGACGAACTCGGCGGCGCCTTTGCAAGACTGCGGCAGCTCGCGCGCGATCAGGTTCGACACCAGTCCCGTGAAGCCTATCACCCGCGGGTCGAAATTCTTTTTGTCGGCCAGTGCGGCGACGAAGGCCTTGAGCGACTTCTTCATCGTCGCCTCTTCGCCCTTCTGCTGGCAGAAGAGGGCGGTGTCCGTGATGATCATGAGCGCCTTGCGTGCTTCCTCGATGTCGGAGGTATGCAGGTTCGCGCGGATGCGTTTCAGCTGGTCGGGATCCCACCGCGGCGACTGCGTCAGCGCTCTTATCAACACATAAAGAAGCGCATGGCCCTGCGACCCAGCGCCTTGCATGTCGCGGAGTTTGCCCGAGGTGTAGGGAGACATGTCCCACAGGTCAGGAACCTGCGCGAAGACTTCCAGCACGCCGTCGTCGTTCGCGACGATGTCGCTGATGCAGGTCCGGTCGCGGATGATCCAGAAGCCGCTACCCGGCCAGAGGTGATCGTATAGAACGCGGTAGCCCTTGGCCTGGATGAAGTCCTCCAGAGCCTGATGGCACCACGAATAGGCGCCTTCCTTTTGGTCGCGGATCGCCTCGACCGGGCAGGAGGAAGCGAAATCGCGGTTCGCGTACTGCGGCGCGCCGGCGACGAAAGCCAGAAACTCCTCGCTCAAAGCCATCTTCGTGACGTCGGGGCCGACGGCCGCCTGCTCGAGGCAGGCCGGATCGAGCTGGATCTGCACGAGCCACGGCGCCTGGCGGTCGGCTTCGCGGATGTTCGCGGCGGCGTAGCGCTCGTTGTAGGCAGGGTGGTTGCTGACGTAGAAGCCGCGCCGGTAGGGCACGCTGTAGAGGTTGGACGGGACCTTTGCCCACTCCCCGGCGGTAATTTGACGGCCGGCCGTCGTGCGGCCGTCGCCGTACGGATGGAGGTAGCGGTACTCGCCGAAGTGAAAGGTCGTCGGCGCGGGAACTTCGCTCTGCAGGTTCTCTCCGGCCTTGACCTCGGAGGCGTCCGGACGGGGTTTGCAGGCGGAGACCAGGACGGCGGACGACGCGAGGACGAGCACGGCTAAGGTGGTTTTCATGTCCTCAGTCTAGCACCTTAGCCGGGGGGTGGCCTCCCCCGACATGCCATGCTATGGTCCGGGGCGCTATGACCGAGTCTTTACCGAAACCGCTCCACATCGGCAAACCCGACTGGCTCAAAACCAAGATCCCGTCGGGCGACGTCTTTTCCAAAATCAAAAAAGACCTCCGCGAGCGCAAGCTCTTCACCGTCTGTGAAGAGGCCAAGTGCCCGAACATCGGCCAGTGCTGGAGCCAGGGCACGGCGACCTTCATGGTGCTCGGCGACACTTGTACCAGGGCGTGCCGCTTCTGCAACGTGAAGACGGGCAACCCCGGTGGCTTCCTCAATCCTCATGAACCGTTGGAGACCGCGGAAGCAGCCCGCGCGCTCAAGCTTCGGTACGCCGTCATCACGATGGTCGACCGCGACGATCTCGAGGACGGCGGCGCGGCCCACGTCGGTCAGGTCATCCACAAGGTCCGTGAACTGAATCCCGGGATCAAGATCGAGATCCTCGCCGGCGATTTCAACAAGCGCCCCGAGTCCCTTCAGAAGATCCTCGACGCCAAGCCGGAAGTCTTTGCCCACAATCTCGAGACCGTCGAACGCCTGTCGCCGCGCGTTCGCGACGCCCGCGCGAGATACCGGCAATCGCTGGAAGTCCTCCGGCTCGTGAAAGAGCTCGCCGACTACAAGGTCTACACCAAGAGCGCCTTGATGCTCGGACTCGGCGAGTCGCTGGAAGAAGTCGAACGCTCGCTCGCCGACATGCGCGAGTACGGCGTCGATTTCGTCACCGTCGGTCAGTACATGCGTCCGACCAAGCAGCATTTGAGCATCAAGCGCTGGGTCACTCCGGCGGAGTTCGACGAGGTGGCGGCGAAAGGCCGTGCCCTGGGCTTCAAGTCGGTCGTCTCGGGCCCGCTCGTCCGCAGTTCCTACAAGGCTGCCGACTACTTCGACGAAGCGACGCGCGGTGACTAGGCTCCTTGCCGGGTTGCTGTCGCTCCTCCTGTCGTCACTGAAGCTCGTGCCGCGCGCCTGCTTTCCCGCATTGGCAACGGTGTTTGCCGGGGTCGTCCGCCCGTTCGCGGGGAAGGATCTCGCCCGCCTCCGGAGCAACGTCCAGCGCATCTACGCCTTACCTCCCGAGTCGCACTTTTCGCAGATGTTCGAGAAGCAGGTCCTCCGCCACCAGCTCCTCTGTGCGCTGGAAACCATGCGCGCGATCCAAAATCCGGAAACGCTGACGGTGACGGGATTCGACGAGTGGAGCGCCCACATCAAGGCCGCGGATGCCGTGGGCAAGGGCCACATCGTCGTCACGGCGCACCTCGGTAGCTGGGAGCTGTGCGCCTACTTCGGGCAGAAGGCTGCCTCCAAGCCGTTCCACGTGCTGGCCAAACCGGCCAAGTCCGCCGCGTTCACGGCATTTCTCGACGGCTTGCGCAACAAGATGGGTACGCGCGTGCTCTGGACCGACAAGAAGTCGCTCCTGCGTGACATGCTGAAAGCCCTCAGAAGTGGTGAGTCGGTCGGCTTCGTCATGGACCAGAAGCCGGAAGGCCGGCAAGGTCCGCTCGTGACGTTTCTCGGCGTCCCGACCGAGTTCGTTTCCGGGCCGGCGCAGATGACCGTGAAGACCGGCTGCGCGGTCGTCTCCGTCTTCTGCATGCGCGAAGGCGCCTTCCGCTACCGCCTCGTTTCGAAGACGCTCGTCCCGCCGGGACATGCCGAGACCGACGAGGCCATGCTGACGCAGCGTATGGCGGACGAGATCACGCGCGCGATCCGCCTTTATCCCGAGCAATGGACGTGGAACTACAAGCGCTGGCGCGACGTTCAGCCCGCCGGCGGTACCCAGCCCCCGAACGCTTCCTCGAGGGCTTGAGCGGCGGCGAGCGTCAGGTGATCCTGGCCGTGCGTCGCGACGACTTGAACGCTCAGCGGCAGACCTTGCGCGTCGAGTCCCATCGGCACGATCGTGGCGGGGAACTTCAGGATGTTGAAGACGGCCGCGTAGACGAAATCGAAAGGCCGCAGCAGGGGATGATAGTGCTTCGGGGCGACGCGCGGGTGGGGCGGCGAGATCAGGATGCCGTCCTTGCCGAGCAGAGCCGTCAGCGTCCGTTCGAGCTTCTCGCCTTCGCGAATCAAGGAGGGCTTGTTCTTCACGAGTTTGAACAGGTGCTCGCCCGCCAGATACTGCAGCATCGGAAAGGTGTGCCGGGCGCGGCCGGTGGCGAAGTGGAAGAGCTCGACGGCGAGGTTCGGCACCTTGCCGCCCCCGGCGAGCTCGGTCATGCGAGGGCCGTCCACCGCGTCGAGCATCGTCGCCCAGATCATGAACGCCTTTTTGAAGAGGCGGCGGTCGATCGGCTCGATGCGGGCGCCACGCGTCACCAGGTGCGCCGCCGCGCGCTCTACGGCGTCGCGCATCGTAACGTCGGCGCGAACCGCCCGGTCGAATGAGGGATCGGAAAGCATGTAGATCGGTCGATCGCGGAAACTCACCGCGTCCGGATCCGCGAGTGGAATGCGAGTGGTGACCTCGTCGATGCCGTCCGGCCCCGCCAGCACCCGCAGCACGGGAAGCAGATCCCGCGCATGACGCGTCATCGGCCCGATCGTCGCGTATTGAAACGCGTCGCGCCGTCCCGTGTAGCCCGGGTCGTCGTAGAAGGGCCAGTGCCCCGTGAACGGCACCATGCCCTGGCTGGGTTTGTGGCCAAAGATTCCGCAGAAGCTCGACGGCGTCCGGATCGAGCCGCCGACGTCGCTGCCGAGGCCGAAGGGCGACGCGCCGGCGCCGATCAGCGCCGCTTCACCGCCGCTGGATCCACCGACCGTGCGCCGCGGGTCGTACGGATTGTTCGTCCGGCCGAAGAGCACGTTGTAGGTTTCCCACCAGAAGCAGTTCTCGGGAACGTTCGTCGTCGCGAGCGGAATCGCGCCGGCGGATTTCAACCGCTGCACCGCGGTGGCGTCTTTCGTCGCGCGGGCGTCGCGAAGATAATGAGAGCCGGAGGTGTTGCGCATACCACTGACGGAGACCGCTTCCTTGATCGTGCACGGCACGCCGAACAGCGGCGGCAGCTCGCCCGTGCCGTTCACCTGGAGCTCGCCGGCCGCCCTGGCCTCGGCCCTGGCCTGCTCGAACCGACGCTCGACGACCGCGTTGAGGCGCGGGTTTTTCTCTTCGATCGCGCCTATGTACGCGTCCACGGCCGCGAGAGGGGAGAGCCTGCCGGCCCGAACCTCCCGGGCGAGGTCCAAAACGCTCAGCTTGAGGATCTCGTTCATCGGAAAAATGATATCATGGACGTCCATGAAACCGCTGTCTTGGATCCAAAATCACTTTCGTACGACGCTGCGCGGCGGCATCGAGTTCGCCTTGATGGTGCTCGCCTTCGCGTTGTGCGAGCCGACGCCGCTCAGCCTCGCCGTCGGCGGCGCCGTCAGCTTCGTCGGTGAGCTGCTGCGTATCATGGCGGCCGGTTACGGCTACAACCTCGGCGAACTGTCGGTGAGTGGCCCCTACCGCTTCGTCCGCCATCCTTATTTTCTCGGGTCGGCGTTGCTCTTTCTCGGCATCTGCATCGCGGCGCGCGATCCTTACGTGATGGGCATCGGCGTCCTGACGCTCACGGTGCTCTACCGCTGGGAATTCCGCCGGGGCGAAGAGCGCCTCGCGAAGTTCCTCGGGCCCCGCTTCGCCGAGTACAAGGACCGCGTGCCGGCGTTCCTGCCGCAGCTGGTCCCGGCACGCAGCAATCTGACGGATAAGCATTCATTTTCATTGGATTATGCGATTCTTCGCGGGCGTCACCGGGAGCTCGACGCGCTGCTCGGCCTGGCGCTCGCCTTCGGCCTCCTGTTTCTCGGCCACTGGCTCACGGCTAAGGATTTGTTTCACCTCGGTGTTGTGATAACTGTTGCCCTGTACCTCGTCGGTCGGTTCATCTATTTCAGCGTCGCCAGAAGGCGCGCGGAGAGCGGCCGGCTCGCGTCCGCCTAGGAGTCCCTCATGGCTGCCCCACACTGCGGTCCCTTTCCCGACTACCTCGACACGAACTCCCTGCTCACCGAAGAGCAGCGCCTGGTCCAATCCTCCGTGCGCGACTTCGTGGCCAAGGAAATCGAACCCAAGATCCGCAAGAGCTACATGGAGGAGAAGTTCCCGACGGAGCTCATCCCGAAGCTCGGCGAGCTGGGCCTGCTCGGATCCAACCTCACAGGCTACGGCCTGCCAGGCATGGACCACATCAGCTACGGGCTGGTCATGCAGGAGCTCGAGCGCTGCGATTCCGGCATCCGGAGCTTCGCCTCCGTCCAGGGCGCGCTCGTCATGTACCCGATCCACGCCTACGGAAGCGAAGAGCAGAAACAGGAGTGGCTCCCGAAACTCGGCAGCGGTGAAGCCGTCGGCTGCTTCGGTCTGACCGAATCCTACGGCGGCTCCGATCCGGGCGCGATGGTGACCAAAGCGGAAGACAAAGGCGACCACTGGCTGCTCAACGGCTCCAAGATGTGGATCACCAACGGCAACCTGGCGCACGTCGCCGTCGTCTGGGCGCAGACCGGCAAAGTCATCCGCGGCTTCGTCGTCCCGACCAACTCCAAGGGCTTCTCGGCCAAGAAGATGGAAGGCAAGCTGTCGCTCCGCGCCTCGGTGACCTCCGAGCTCTACTTCGACAATGTCAAGCTTCCCAAAGACGCGGTGCTACCCAAGTCCGACGGCCTCAAGTCGGCTCTCGGCTGTCTGACGCAAGCCCGCTACGGCATCGCCTGGGGCGTCATCGGCGCCGCGGAAGCCTGCTTCGACGAAGCGGTCAACTACGTCAAGGACCGCGTCACGTTCAACAAGCCGATCGGCCACACGCAGCTCGTGCAGAGAAAGCTCGCGATCATGATGTCGCGGATCACGCAGGGCAAACTCCTGGCGCTCCGCCTCGGCCAGCTGAAAAACGAAGGCAAGCTCCACTTCGGCCACGTCAGCATGGGCAAGCAGAACAACTGCGAAATGGCTCTGGCGGTCGCCCGCGAATGCCGCGACATCCTGGGCGGCAACGGCATCATGGTCGAATACAAAGCCATGCGCCACATGTGCAACCTCGAGACGGTCATCACGTACGAAGGCACCAACGACATCCACCTTTTGATCATGGGCAACGAAATCATTGGTCATCAAGCTTTCTAAAATCGCCTGGATTCTGGCTCTGACGCTGGCTCCCGCGGCCTGCAAGGCTTCGCGCTTCCAAAAGGACGAGGATCCGGCCGGAACGGAAGCCGCGCCCGCGCCCAAACGCGTCAGCGAGGCGGACGCGGCGCCGGCCGCAACCGTCACGTTCGACGTCGACGAAAAGACGTCGCGGCCGCGCGGCACCCTGGTGCTCCGCCTCGACTATTTTGCCGACCCGAAACCCGGCGTGACCAACCTCCCGGCCTGCTACGGCGCCTTCGGTGGCGACTTCGAGCTCGGCATTGCTTATTGCGAAGGCAAGCCCGAAAGCAAAGTCACCGTCACCGCGAAAAACGTCGACCAGGACTGCTACACCGACTCTAAGCAAGGCCGCCGCGCCGCCATGGTGCCTGTTACACTGCCGGGCTGCCGCAGAGGCGTCATGCTCGTGCATTCCTTCGATCCCCAGCTTCGGGTCGACCTGGAGATTCGGGACATCAACTAAAAGACGGCAGGCGTCTAGCCGGCTCGCGAGTGCGGCTGAAACGACCAGAAGACGGTGGCGTTTAGAAGGCTTCCGAGCGGCGGCATTGGGGAAAACACCGCGCGGGACGAGCCTGCTTCCTTGCGAATCAAGCGGGACACGTCCCTGAAATCGAAGCCTTTGTGCCCGAGGGATGCCTGCGTCTTTCTGGCCACGACGGCCGACTGCGGAATCTTCCAGAAGCAGCCGCAAGCGAGCAGTTCCGACAGATCATACTTTTCGTAGCCGTACTGTTGCGTGCGGGCATTGGCTAGCCAGCGTCCGAGTTGCTTGAAGAAGATGGACGGACCGACCTCGATGGGAACGGACACGAGCACGGTGCCCCCAGGCGCACAGAGACCGATCGCCGTGCCGAGAACCTCCGCCGGGTCTTTCACGTGCTCGAGCGTTTCCAGGCATAGAACTAGATCGAAGGCGCGCTTGTGCTGGGCTGGATCCAGCTCCGCGACGTGGAAATAGCTGAGGCTCGGGTAGTTTGCCGACGCAGCTCGAGCTTGCGCAAGACCCTCCCGGTCGACGTCGAAGCCGCAGCCCGATTTGATGACTCCCGCTTCGAGGAGGAGGCGAAGGATGTTGCCGTCCGCACATCCTACGTCGGCCACTTTGCCGAAACTTTTCTTGTCCAGGCTCCGGAGGATGGTTGCCATTCTTTTACGGTGCGACCACCGCGTCAGGAACGAGCCTCCTTTGAGCAAGCGACTTTCGTAGTTCATGGGTCGGGCCTCTTCAGGTTGTCTCTTTCTCATCTCGGTATTTTACACCTAGGGTTGAGAGAAAGTCCCGTTGGATGAGGCTAAACCGCTGTCGCTTTTTTCCCCCAGAAGTTCAGCGCCAGGAATTTTCGGTGCCCGTCCGCGGGCTTGATGAAGCGGAGCACGGGGTTCTTCCGCAGCACGTAGCCCTTGAGCAGGCGGGCCAGAATCCAGCCCGTCAGGAAGCCGCCGATGTGGGCGAAGTGGGCGACGTTGTCGTTGCGCGCGACCGCGCCGACGATGTCGAAGCCGAGCATCACGGCCATATAGACGACGACCGGCAGGCGGATGTGCACGATGTAGATCGGAAAGGTGAGCCGTGCGTGGTTGAAGAAGACCATATAGGCCGCCATCAGCCCCGAGATCGCGCCGCTGGCTCCGATCGTTCCCAGGTGATCGCCGGAGAAGACACCGAAATGCGCGAGGTTCGCGCCGATGCCGCAGACGAGGTAGAAGGCGAGGTATTGCCACCGTCCGAGCACGTCCTCGACGTTGTCTCCGAGCGTGTAGAGAAAGTACATGTTCCCGACCAGGTGCATCAGGCTGCCATGCAGGAACTGCGAGCTGAGCAGCTCGCCCGCCCATTCCCAGCTCGGGAAGTTGGCCGGGATGAAGGCGCCGTGCTGCTCGACCGACAGGTAGTTTTCCGCGCCGATCAGCTCCGGCAGGAGGTACATCAGCACGCAGGCGGTGATCAGGCCCATCGTCACGACGGGGCGGCGCTTCGTCTTGACGTTGAATTCGGCGGGGAAGTTGAGCAGCACGCCGACGAGCCAGGCCTGCCAGCTGAGGTTGCGCTTGATCGTCTTGGACGTCGCTTCGTGTTCGCCGAGGACCCGGGCGTGGTCGAGCTCGCCCTTGTCGAGCCAAAAGCCCATGCAGTTCGCGCAGTAGTCGACTTCGAGCTTTACAGCGTCGGAGCAGGAGTAGACGTGCAGCTTGGTCGTCCGGCACTCGGGGCAGGGACGCTTCGATTCTCCGACTTTTCTGCCGATGGCGGCGATGGCAACGACGGACTCGGTGGCCTGTTCAAGCAACGAGCACACCCTGTGCTCACGCTAAATTGGCCAGTTTTTCCGCAACCGCGAGGGCTTCTTCCAGGTAGGTCCCGGCGCCGATCGTCGCGAAGACGACCTTGCCGTCCTGGTCGAGGACCGCGATTTCCGGAATCGCCGAAACGAGCCAGGGCTCCTGCGTCGCTTTCGCCTTGTCCTGCAGAAGAGTGAAACCGGGTTGCACTTGCTTGGCGTAGGCTAGGATCTCCGGCGCTTCCTCGTCGGAGATGGCGACGACGTTCACCTTGCCGGCGAATTTTTTCTGGAACTCGCTGAGGCGTTCGTGCGTCGCGCGGCAGGCGGGACACCAGGTTGCCCAGAACTCGACGATCGCGACTTTGCCTTTGAGCTTTTCGGTGCTGCCGGGTGCGTCGCCGTGGATCACCGCGAGGTCGAAGGCGGGAGCGGGTTTGCCTACGAGTTTGCCCTTCAGCAGTTCTAGCTCGTCGGGTCGGGCCACGAGTTTGATTTTCTTCGTTTCTTGCTTGCCCGCTCGGAGGAACTGCACCGCGACGGTGTTGCCGACGCCTTGCGCTTGGATCGTCTTGATCAGGACGGTCGGCGAGCCGATCGGCTTGTCGTCGACGGCGACGATCTCGTCACCGGCTATGAGGCCGGCTTCCTGAGCCGGCGTTCCGGGCAGGATGTCTTTCACGAGCACGCCGGTCTTGCCTTGGTCGATGGCCACGCCGAGCCAGGGCTTGGCTTGCTGAAAGCCACCGCTGGGAGTCAGCGCCTGCGCCGGGGCGACGGTAGGGAGGACGAGCCACAGCAGGGCACAGAGGGCACGAATCATGGAGTTTTCCTGGAGGGAGGCGTTGCGAGCCGAGCGACGCCGACCTGGCAGCTCTGCTCGCTGCATTCGATCCGCGCGTTGCCTTGGAATTCTTTCAGGGTCTTGGCTCCGCGTTCTTGCACCGGAACTTTCAGCGACTGGAAGAGGGCGAACGCCGCGTCGCCTTTGACGACGGCGAGCGAAACCTGTCCCGTCTTGACCATACAATGATATTTGTTCTCGCCGTACTTCGCGCAGCGGATGTAGAGGCTGGCGGTCGTTCCTTTCTCTTTACTTTTCCCGGCGGCGACTTCCGGGAGCTTCAGCGCCTGGTAGAGCGCGCTGGCTTCGGGTCCCGACAGCTCGGCCACGGGCCCTGGGGCGCCTTCCCCAGTGAGGTCGCAGTAGAATCCCTGACGCCCCGAGTCGACGGCGGCGTACTGGCATTTGACGGCGCCTTGGCCTTCGAACGTCTTGGTCGAGATCGGGCCGAGGGATTTTTCGCCGATGCGGAACGAGGCGTAGAAGTCGAGTGCCGCTTCCCTGTCGAGCGAGAAGAGCACCTTGTTGCTGCCTTGCTGATTCATCGCGCAGTAGAAGATGTCCTTGCCGCTGCGCGAGCACGAGACGACGATGCTGCCTGCGAAAGCCTTGTAATTCAGGCCTTTTTCAAGCTGCTCCGGCACGTCGAAGGAATCGAACAGCGTCTGGGCGGACGGTCCGTTCACGAAAGCGAA
>JAYVBB010000696.1:0-4341 GCA_043750715.1 Pseudomonadota bacterium
GGCCGCCGGCGGCAAATCGCGCTCGTTCCTCGGTCACCAGATCGCCGTCCATACCGACGGCAACTTCGGCGACGCGCGCGTCGTGCGCTGTGACGCGAAGGCCTTGAGAGAGTCGCTCGACCGCGGCGAGATCCCCGTCGTCGCCGGTTTTCAAGGCATCGACGAGAAGGGCAACATCACGACGCTCGGCCGCGGCGGTTCCGACACGACGGCCGTCGCCGTCGCCGCCGCGCTCGGTGCGCAGTGCGACATCTTCACCGACGTCGACGGCGTCTACACCGCCGACCCGAACATCGTGAAGAGCGCGCGGAAGCTCGCCTGGGTTTCCTACCGGCACATGTTGACCTTCGCCGCTCTGGGAGCGAAAGTCCTCCACGACCGTTCGGTCGAGCTCGCCCAGCAACACGGCGTCCCCGTGCAGGTGCTGACGTCGTTCGGCGACACGCCGGGCACCACGATGTCGGCCGGCCAAGGCGAAGTCGAAGGTACGATCGGCGGTCTGGCCTGCGACCGCAAGCTCATCCTCTGCCACGTCGCACCCGGCAAAGCCGCCCAGGGAACGGAAGCGATCAAGCACCTGACGGCGGCCCTTGCGGCGAAGGGCTGCGTCGCCCAGCCCGTCTTCACCGACGCCGATCCCGCGACCTTCGCTCTGCGCACGGTCGACGTTCCCGAGCTGAAGCTCGCTCTCAAGAGCGGCGAATTCCCCTGCCTCTGCCTCGAAGAAATCGCCAGCATCTCGCTCGTCGGCCACAAGATGGGCGTGCCTCGCCTGGAAGCCAAAGCGAAGCAACTGCTCAAAGTCGTCGGCATCAAGTTCCGGAAATCGGTGGTCACCGACGACTACATGTCGTTTTTCGTAGCCCCTGCGGATGCCGACGAAGCGATGCGCGTCCTCCACGACGGCATGGCCATCGGTGTCGGCGGCGAGCACGGCGACAAAGCAGCCACGAAGCGGCGCCGGAGCTGACCGGCGGACCGTGGTTTACTTGATGAATTCGGCGTGCAGAACCTGCGTCGCCTTTTCCGCGTCCTTTTCGTCGACCACGACGGAGATCTTGATCTCCGACGTCGAGATCATGTTGATCCCGATGCCGTGCGACGTCAGGGCGCCGAAGGTGCGGCCGGCGACGCCGGCGTAGCTCCGCATGCCGACGCCGACCGCCGAGACTTTCGCGAGGCCCGTTTCCGTCGAAACGGTGACGCCCGTATAGCCGCGTTCCGCCGTCAGCTTCGAGATGGCGCGCGTCGCCGCGTCGAGATCCGTCTTGGCGACGGAGAAGCCGACGCGCATCGTCTGGTCGGTGCTGGGCTTGTCGTGCACGATGATGTCGACGTTGACGCCCAGGGCGCCGAGCTTGCCGAAGATGTCGGAGATTACCTGGCTTTCCTTGGCGAGGCCCGAGACCGTGATCTTTGCCACGTTCTTGTCTAGGGTGACTCCCGCGACGACGAGGGCTTCGATGGAATCGACTTCGCTCTGGGCCATGATGCGGGTCCTTTGATGATCGTCCGCGGTGAAGGTGTTTCTCACCGTCAGCGGCATTTTGAATTTGGCTCCGAGCTCGACGCAACGCGGGTGCAGCACTTTGCTGCCGAGGGACGCCATTTCGAGCGCGACTTCGTAGTCGAGGTCCTTGATCAGGCGCGCGTCTTTGACGATGCGCGGGTCGGCAGTGAAGACGCCGTCGACGTCGGTGTTGATCTCGCAGAACGACGCCTTCAGGGCGACGGCGAGCGCGACCGCGCTGGTGTCGGAGCCGCCGCGACCGAGCGTCGTCAGCTCCATATCGGGAGTAATGCCTTGGAAGCCGGCGATCACGGCGACCGCTCCCGTCTTCCAACCGTCTTCGATGGGCTGCGTGTTGATGTGCGTGATGCGCGCTTTGGAGTGCAGGTCGTCGGTGAAGATGCCGAGCTTGTAGGCTAGGAACGGCAAAGCTTTGATGCCTTCCCCTTCGAGCGCTGCGGCCATCAGGGCGACGCTGACCTGCTCGCCCGCGGCGACGGCCATGTCGTACGACTTGCCGGAAGCCTGCGGGTTCACTTCGTTGACCATCTCGACTAGACGGTTGGTCTCGCCGGAGCGCGCGCTGACGACGACCGCGATGCGGCTGTGGCCGCCCTTCACCTGGCGGGCGATGCGCGCCGCGACGTTTTTGATTCTCTCGGCGTTGCCGACCGAGGTGCCGCCGTACTTTTGGACGATGACGGCATCTTTGGGGAACTGGGAATACACGGGAAAAAGTATCCTTTAGGGGGGAATGCAGGAACGCGCATTCTAAGAGCGACGCGGTAGCGCGTCAAGCTCGCCGGCCCAGAGGGATTCCAGAGTTTCGCGGGTGCGGACGACCCGGTGGGTGGCGCCGGTGACCAGGATTTCCGGGGCCCGCGGGCGGCTGTTGTACTGGGACGCCATCGACGACGCATAAGCGCCGCAGCCGCGAACCATCACCAGGTCGCCCTCTTTCGGGAGCGGCAAGGTGCGGCCTTTGCCGAGGAAATCCCCGGTTTCGCAGACCGGACCGACGAAGTCGCAGAGTACTTCCGGCTGGCCTTTGGCCGGCACTTTCACGGGCAAAATGTCGTGAAATGAGTCGTAAAGGGTCGGGCGGATCAGGTCGTTCATCGCCGCGTCCACCACCACGAAGTGGCGGGCGGGGGTCTTTTTCACCCCGATGACGCGCGTCAAAAGGACGCCGATGTTGCCGACCAGGACGCGGCCGGGCTCGACGATCAGGTGCAGACCGGTGGGCGCTACCGCCTTGATCACCGTCTGGGCGTAGTCTTCGAGGCTCGGGGGCTGCTCGTCTTTGTAGCGGATGCCGAGGCCGCCGCCCATGTCGAGGTACTTCAGCGCGTGGCCCTGGGCGATGATGGCCTTGGCGATCTCGGCCATGCGGCGAGCGGCGTCGCCGAGCGGAGAGAGCTCCGTGATCTGGCTGCCGATGTGACAGCCGAGGCCCGCGAGCATCAGCGACTTCTGATTTTTGATGCGGCCGAGCAGCTCAGGGAGCTCGTCCTCGGGAAGCCCGAACTTCGTCGTGTAGAGCCCGGTCGAGATCTTCTCGTTCGTCTTCGCGTCGATGTTCGGATTGACGCGCAACGCGATGCTCGCGACCTTGCCCTTCGCCTTCGCGAGGTGGGCGATGCGGTCGAGCTCGTAGCCCGACTCGACGTTGAACATCATGATTCCGACGTCGAGCGCCCGTTCGATCTCGTCGTCCCTCTTGCCGACGCCCGAAAAGACGATCTTCTCCGGCTTGACGCCGGCGAGCAGTGCGCGCTCGAGCTCGCCGCGCGACACCAGGTCGGCGCCGAAGCCTTCCGCGGCGATCCGGTTCAAAACGGAGAGATTGCTCAGAGCTTTGACCGCGAAGCAGGCGAGCGTCGGGTAGGACTTGAAGGCGTCGAGAAAGTGGCGGCAGTGCCGGGTCAGCGTCGCGTCGGAGTAGACGTAGGCTGGCGTTCCGATCTCGGCGGCGAGCTTCGGAAGGGGCACGTCCTCGCAGTGGTAGACGTCGTTCTTGAGGAGAAAATGGTCCACGGCTCAGGAGTCCTTCGGGGGCTCCGCGGGCGCGGGATGTTCGGCCGCCGGTTGCTCGACTTGCGCGACGCTGGGCGCGGGATGATCCAGGGGATGGTCGGCCAGCGGGTGGTCGGCCACGGGGTGGGCGGTCATGGCCTGGCTGCCGTCCACGACGCCGGCTTCGATGGATTTGACGGTGGTCACGGGTTTTGCTCCCGCCATCATCTGGCGCATCTCGTCGCTTTCCGTGCGGCGGATGTCGTCTTCGGCTTCCCGCACGACCTGGTCGAAGGTGCCTTTGACGTCGTTCGCGGTACGGCGCACGTGGACGAAAAGCTTACCGGCCTGCTTCATGACTTCGGGGAGACGCTTCGGTCCGACGAAGATGAGCGCGACGACCGCGATGACGAGTAGCTCGGTGAATCCAATTCCAAACATGGGGGGGAGTCTAACCCAAATCCCCGGAATTGCGCTAACATTAGTCATTACCCGGCAAAAAAAGAGGAGAGGAGCACGTGACTTGGCTCTGGAGCGCGGCGATCCTTGTCAACGCCCTCCTCCTCTTTTGGCTCGAGCCGATGGCGGCCAAGATGCTGCTCCCCTTCCTGGGCGGCACCGCGGCGGTGTGTAACACCTGCTTGATGTTCTTCCAAGTGACGCTGGTCGCGGGCTATGCGTACGCCCACCTGTTGAACTTACGCCTGGGCGTCAAAGCCGCCGCAGCGGTTCACATAACGCTCCTGATCGGCGCGACCGCGACGCTGCCTGTCGTGCTGAACGCGCAGCCACCCGCGGGCTCGCCCACGACCTGG
>JAYVBB010000697.1:0-10576 GCA_043750715.1 Pseudomonadota bacterium
TCGACGCGTTCAAATTCAGGTAACGCAAGCTTTTCACCAGGCGGTCGTCGTCTGCATTTTGAGGAAACAGCAGTGCGGGAATGTGACCGGCGACGGCGAATTCCACCTTGGATTGTTGCCAGTCGATGGCCGCGACCAGGAACGTCATCATCGCCATCTCCGATTTCATATTCTTCAGCAGCGTGTCCACCATTTCCAGAATTTGCTGCGGCGTCACCTCCGCCGCTCGGTTCGCTTCTCCGGCGGTTTTCAAAAGAGTTCGTACGGAATAAGCGACGGCGGTAACCAGCGCCGCCGAGACACCGTGGCCGACGGCGTCGCCGATCAGGATGAAGGCGCGACCGTCGGCGGTATGGAAATGGCTCCACCAGTCTCCTCCGCACTCGGACGCGGATTGCAGGTGGGCGTGAATTTTCATCCTTCCGTCCGCATAGGCGTTGTCGGGCACCAACGAGTTTTGCACGAGCGTCGCGGTTTCTAGCTCGACGCTCATTCGCATCGATTCGAGCTGATCGGCTTGATTGCGAATCGTCGAGGCGACGGCGGCCGCAAGAACAGCTGCGATGAGCGGCACGACCCATTCGACGGCCATTCCGGCCTGCCAAAACAGGAGGATGACGCCGCAGAAAACCGACGCCCCGAGCGCCCCGACGATCAAAAAGGTTTGCCGGGAATTGCACCGCAAGCCGACCAGCAGCGAGGCGACAACCAGCAGGATGCCCAAGGGCGAGCCGGCGTTGGAGTTCGCCAGCCAGTTGCCGCTCAATACGTCGTTCAGCACCGCCGTGATGTAGTAGCCGCCCGGCATCGGGCCGAACGGCGTCTCGCGCCAATCGGTATTGCCCGTGTACATCGCAGGCAGCAGCACGACATAGTCTCCCGGCTCGACTACCGAGATGTCCAAGCCGCGGCGAGCCCGTTCGACCAAGGCTAGCATCGAGTAGGAGCGTTCGAGAAAGACCCTCTTCGGCCGAAAATTCACCAAAGTCTTGCCGCGCCGGTCGACGGGCACCGCGCGTCCGTCAATAGCGAGGCGAGCGCCTTCCAGTGCGACCGTTTTTGCCGCGGCGAGCGATGCGTGAGGCATGATTGAGCCGTCCGCCAGGCGGTGGGCCAGGCTCACGAAGCTGTCGCCGTCGTAAAGAGAATGGCCGAGCATGGAGAAACTCGCGGCTAACTTCGCGGAGGCGCCGTAAGGGGCGGCAGCTTCGCCCGCCAACCAGTTGGGCAGGTCGCCCCGCACCTTCACGACGGACGGCGGAGGGACCATCAGCTCGCGAAACTCGATCGGCTGCGGCGACAAAAAGGAGATTGCGGCGACCGGAACACCAAGGGCATCCAGTCCCTGGGAAAACGCCGCGACGTCGGCAGCGGGGTACGTTCTATCGAACAGTTTGTCGATCAGAACCAAGGCCGGCCGACGACGACCCAATGCTCCCAGGACGTCGCGCCACCCCAAAAGCGGCAAATCGAAATCCAGTTCATGGGCGACGGTGCGGTCGTCGAAGGCGAAGATCTTGATGCGGGAATCCAGGGGCGGCGAACCGATCAGGTTTCGCAGCCGATACAAGGCAGGATGCGAAATCTGGCGTTCGAGAGCGTGACGAAAGTCCGACTCCTCGACCAGAAGCACGCAAGTCACCAGCAGGAGGCCAGCCAACAATGCGCGGGATACGGCTTTGGTTGCTTCGTCGGATCCTTTGCGCAGATGAGGTAGGACCAGCAACCCCAAGCGAATGATGGCTCGACTGCCGGCGGCTCCCACTCGTCGCCGCTGAATTCGCGTCCAGTCGAGAATGCGCATGCTAGCTCCGGGTCGCAGGGGTGTCGACGCTTCCGAGACCTTCGAGCATATCCAGCTCGGCAGTTTCCAATGACAGCGAGCAAGCCGCCAACGCGTCCCGCATGTGCTCGGAATTGGTCGCGCCGACCAGGGGAGTCATGCCTCTTTGCATGGCGAAAGCGAACGTCACCGCCGGCGTCGAGCGTCCCTTTTGTCTGGCGAGGGACGATGGCGCCTCTGTGCTCAACTCCCGGCCGTTGGCCGTAAGAAGAGAAAACGCCTGGTAGACGATCCCGTGCGCCGCGCAGAAGGCTCGCACTTCGCCGTCCCAGCGCGTGCGGGCGAAACACCGGTTCTGGACGACGGCGGGCTTGATCTTGGCGAATTCCCAGAGTTCTCTGAGCTGGCTCGGCCCGAAATTCGAGACGCCAATGGACGTCGTCTGTCCGGCCTCGACCAGCTGCTCCATTGCTCGCCAGGCATCCTTGTCGGCGCGCTCCAAGGAATGCGGCGTCACCGGACCGTGCAGCAGGTACGAATCGACGTGATCGATTGCCAAGTGTTCGAGCGAACCGGCCATGGATTGCAGCACTTGGTGCGACACCGGAGCGAGCGGATCATAGGGCGCGTCCGCGCCTTGGCCTCCCAATGGCGTGAACTTCGTTTGAATGAAGAGCCGGCGTCTTCCGCCAGGGCTCCGCAAAGCCTCTCGCAACCCCGCTCCTACGCCTCTTTCGTCGTAGTGGATGATTTGATTCGCCGTATCGAAGGCTGTAAAGCCCGCTGCCAGCGCAGCTTCGACCAGCGAAACCGTTCTAGCCGCTTTCCAAGCCGTTCCGTAGACCATTGCAGGCCAGCGGACGTTCATTTGTTGAGAATGTCCGCGTAGTCTTCGAGGACCGCCTCGCAGGTCATTTCGGAGTTGCACTTGGGACAAACTACGGCTTTCGACAGGTGATCTTCCAGACCTGCCGCCGTCATTTTCTGGCTGAGGGAGTGATCGCAGTTGTCGCAGACGTATGGCATCAGTACCGTCTCGACCTTGCCGTTGCCGAGAAAGCCCCGGACCAGATTGGCGTAGTCGAGGAATACAGAGCGGCAATTCTGAAAGCGCAACGAGCGGAGATCCTTCGGAAGACCGTTGATGAAATTGAGCCAGCCGATGCAGCCGACGGAGTTGATGGAGCTGACGTTTTCGCAGTCGACGACGACGTCCTTGCCGGTCAGTTCCTGGATCACGGCTAGAAGCGGCTTGCGGGCGTGTTCGGCGATCGGGCCTTCCAGGCTCAATGTCGACAAGTTGCCTTCATTGCGGACTTTTGTCTTCATCAGAGCAGTACTCCTTGGCTTGGTGCTGCGCTGATTCTAAACCGGCAAATGCCCTTCGTCGACTAGAGAGGGTTGACGTAGGCAGGGTCTTCCACGCAGAGGAGGTGAACGAGGCGGGCGTCTGCCGGCTGTTCCCCCCAGAAGGACGAGTTGGTGTGCAAGAGATCGGCTGGAAACAGCACGAAGCGGTTGAAGTGGTACTCGACCGTCGTCAGCAACTGCCAGCGTTCCGGCTCTTGCCCCTCGGCTTGAAGTAAGTGCCGCATCATATCAAGCGGCAATCCCGTGACGTGCTGGGCAACCATGAGGGACTCGATCGTCGCCAAATGAATGCCCGTCCGGCGATGGCGATAAAAAGCGGTGCCGGGCTCGCCGTCGTGGCCTTTGGCGAGGTAGACGAGGCCGACCCAGGCGCGACCATCCCAATGGATGTTCCAGGCACGCTGCTCACTCGCCCGATTGAGCTGAAACCGGCTTGCGAAGCGGCCGCCTGTCTGACCGGTGACTTGGCGGAAGAAGTGCTCCAGGTCCGGCAACGCCGGCAAGACCGCGATGTTTCCGACCGAGGGAACGGCGTCGCGGGCCGGGTAGGCAAAGTCGTATTTTGCCGTCACCGCGGCCCGATGCGCGGCCTCGGGATCGGCGTAGAATCCGTCGTAGATCATGACGGCATCGCCCTGAGGCGTACCGAGGCTCTGCCTCTGCACCTTCATCGCGGGACTCAGGCGGAGCGCTTGCGCCAGCTCGGAGTCGGTCGTCTGGATTTTGCGAAGCGCACTCACGAAATCGACCTCGAAAACGGTGTCCGGCCCTTCCCTTCGGTGCTATCGGCCGGATCCCTTGCTTCTTGAGAGAGGCGGCTGCATCCGTTCGTAATTATTGAAATTATTAAGTGCACTTGGGATTCCGCAGAGCCATGGTTGACCCGTTTTCAAGCGGCGTCTAAGATCGTTCAGTTCCCCAGAACGACCATTTCGGATCAGCTTTTTACGGACGACGTATGAGCAAGCCGCGATTATTTTGTTCCAATCCGTTCGAGTTTTTGTTCGTCGGCAACGATGCGGGAAATTGGGTCTGTTGTCCGTCGTGGCTGCCAAAACGCGCAGGCAACACGAACGATTTGCAGCCGGCCCAAGACTGGAATTCGCCAGCCGCCCAGGAAATCCGGGCATCCATTCTCGACGGTTCCTTTCGCCACTGCAGCCCGACCTGCCCCGTGCTCGTGGCCCGGGACGGACCGGTCAGCGCGCTCGAAGACGTCAAAGACCCCCGCTTGTTGGACATCATCGCGCACGGCCGGACGGCGCTCAGCGACGGACCCAAGAAAATTTATGCCTGCTACGACCGAAGCTGCAACCTCGCGTGTCCTTCCTGTCGCAAGGATTTCGATCAGGCTTCGGCCCCGGAGCGGGTCGGAATCGAGGCCGTCCAGAACGCCGTGCTCGACCAGCTGGGTCCGCACGTCGAAGAGCTCATCGTAACGGGGTCCGGCGATCCGTTCGGGAGCCCTACGTTTCGCAAACTGCTGCAGAATCTGGACCCAGCCGCCTATCCTAACTTGCGCAACGTCAGCCTGCACACCAACGCTCAGCTGTGGACGCCGGGCTCGTGGTCGAAGCTGAGTCGCATCCACCATCTCATCAAGAAGGCGCACATCTCCGTCGATGCGGCACGGCCGGAAACCTATGCAATCAACCGTCGAGGCGGCACCCTCGACCGCTTGGTCCGCAACCTCGAGTTCATAGCGACCTTGGACATCAAAGTGACGTTGAGCTTCGTAGTGCAGGCAAATAACTTCGTCGAAATGCCGGAGTTCGTCGAGCTCGGTCGGAAGCGTTTCGACTTTCAAGTGTTCTTCACTCAGCTCGACGACTGGGGAGCGTTCGGCGACGACGACGACTACTACCGCCGGGCGGTGCACCTGCCCTCCCATCCCCTTCACGGAGCGCTCAAGGGCGTCCTGAGCGAGCCGAAGCTGCAAGACCCGCAGGTTTCACTCGGCAACCTGGCGAAACTGGTGCCGTCCCGCCGGGCCCGCTCGCGCAGGGCGCTGCCCATCGAGGCATTTCCTTGAGCAACGTGTTCGTCGCCGCGGTAGGGACGCGAGGCGACGTGCAGCCATACATCGCTTTGGCGCGCACCTTGAGCGCGAGAGGCCACCAGGTGGCTTTTGCTTGCGATTCTCACTATCGAGCCTTGGTGCCGGGCGGCTGCGGAGAGCTGGTGGAGCTCGGCGTCCTGCGCGCCGGAGATCTGCGCCCTCTCCTCTCGGCAGCGTTCGCTGCCCGGGATCCTTTGCTGCGCGCGCAGTTTTACTCGGATGCGGTATCCACGCGCGTGCGGTCGCGCGCGCCCTGGTTGCCGCGCCGAGCTTGTGAAGCCGATTTCGCCGTGCTCAACCTGCCGCTCGCCCATGCCTTTGCTCCGCACTTGAAAACGATCGGGCGCGTCGGGCGCCTCGCTGTCGGCCTGAACCTGCTCTTCAGGGACAGCTTCATCGATGCATTTGTAGACCTGGCCCCCGAGGCGCTCCTCCTCAATGCGCTGTCCGAACTGGTGACGCCGTCGCCCAAGGCTTCCTTCGCCCACAAATACCTGGCAACGGGATTTTGGTTTCTGGACCAGGAGCAGCCGGAAGTTTCGCCGGTCGTCGAGCGGTTCCTGGCGGATGGAACGCGTCCGGTCCTGGTGACGATGGGTTCGATGATGCACGCCTTGGCTACCGCGGGGCTGATCGCCCGCTTCACCGGGGCGCTGGAGGCGGCGGGGGCGCGCGGCATTCTGCAGCTGCCTGGCTCGTTCTCGCCGCGGAGCGAGGGTCCCGTTCTGATCGTCGGCGACGAGCCTTGCCACGAATGGTTGTTGTCGAGAGTCGGCGGCGTCGTGCACCACGGAGGCCTGGGAGTGACGGGAGCGACTCTGCGCGCCGGACTGCCTGCCGTCACCGTGCCGCTGTTTGCGGATCAACCGACTTGGGCGGCGCGGCTCGTGGAAGCCGGTCTGTCTCCCGGCTACCACGTCCTAGACGATGAGTCTTCGCTCGCGGCTTTGCCCGGACAAATGCGGCAGCTCCTCGACGACTCGGACATGCTCGCACGCGCTCGAGGCGTCGCCGATCTCATGGCGAAGGAGGACGGAGTGGGTCGCGCCTGCGAAGCGCTCGAGGCTTTCGGTGGTACGAAGTCGGATCGGCCCCTGAGCCGGCGATCTCGCCGAGAATGCGCTGGACTGCAGGTTGCCAGCGAAAAGTGTGACGTTGCCGCCGGGCCTCAGTCTTGAATGCAAGGACCCGCGCCGGGATGAGCTGAAACTCGAGCAGGCAGCTGGCTAGAGCCTCGACCGACACGTCATGAGGCAACGTCAGACCGCATCCGGGAGCGATCATTTCTTTCGCTCCCCCCGTATCGCGAACTACCACGCCCAAGCCAAGCAGCTGGCATTCGCGCAAGGCCATTCCCGTCGCGTCGGCGCGGGAAAGCTGAAGCGCAAGGTCGCACGAAGTCACCGTCTCGACGTACCTTCGAAGGTCGATGGCCTTGTCGATTCGTCCGACACAGGTGAGCCAAGGCAGTTCCGCCCAAGCCGCGGGGACGTCGTGCGCGGTAGGTCCGATCGCCGTCACGGAAAGGCGGTGTCCACGGGCGTTCAATGAGGCAACCGCCTCGACGAGCAGGTCGAGGCCTTTGCGCCGCCAATCCATGCCAATCAACAGCAGCCTCAGACCCCTGCGGAGGTCGCCTTTCGTCCGTTTCGGCAGCGAGTCCAAGCATTCATCGCTGACTTCGATCCCCGACAGGTTGGCTCCGGGCAAGACGACCGAAACCTTGTCCGGGTCGATGCCATAATCCTCGACGATCGCCGTGCGGGCGACTTCGGCCAGGCAAAACACGCGCTTGCATGACGAGTAACTCAGCCGCTCGGCCTCAAACAATGCCTCGTTGGCAGGATGATCGGGATCAAAGTACGGAAAATAAGACGCGAACTGCCGCATCGTCTGGTCGACGTAGCACCACTTGGTGATGCTTAGGTCCTCGCGTGCCGCGGCAGGAAATACCTGATGGAGATAAAGCAGGTGCTGTCCGCGACACTCCGGAAGGAAGCGTTGCCAGCGTGCCGCGATCGTCCGTTCCTGGAATTCCGGAGGGAAGTCCGGCGTCGCGGCCCGGGCGAAATCCCGGAGCCACTGCTCCTGGCTGGCGTGCGTCTCGGAAGGCCAAGGATCCAGCGGAAAGCCGACGACCGGAAAGCCAAGAGTCCTGGCACTTTGCGCGAAGTGGAAGGGATTGCCGCTGCAAACGCGCAGATCGTCGACGTCGCCCATGCTTGCGAGAAAAATCGAGGCTGGTCCCGGGATCGTCATGCGGGCTAGTATAGGCGGAACGCCCCCCTTGGAACATCGCATGTTTTTGCAATTCGGCCATTCTGTAGAGCGGCGTACGCTCCTTTGGAAGCCGCCCGTGAACCCCGTGATCGGGCCCCGCGCCGATCACGCTTGGGAAACGCAGACGACGTTCAATCCGGCGGCGGTGCTGTTCGAAGACGAAGTCCACCTGTTCTATCGGGCGCAGGGCGACGACTTCGTGTCTCGTTTCGGCTATGCCGCGTCGCGGGACGGAGTCCATTTCGACGTGCGCTTGAGTGCTCCTGTTTACGAAGCGGCCGGCTCGGTCGCTGGCTGTGAAGACCCCCGCGCGACGATTTTGGACGAACGTCTGATTCTGACGTACGTCGCCTTCGACGCGGACAAGGTCGCGCGGATAGCGATGACCAGTCTTTCGCTGGAAGACTTGACCAAAAGACAGTGGCGCTGGGCTCCGGCGAGGTTCATCTCACCGCCTGGCGTCGTGGACAAGAGCGCCACGCTCTTCCCGGAAAAAATCAGGGGACGCTATGTCGTCCTGCATCGCATCTATCCCGACTTGCTCGTGGATTTCGTGGACGACCTGAACTTCACGGGCGGCTTCTTGCCGGGACGGCACCGGATCGAGGTGCGGCCCGGCCATTGGGACAGCCGCAAGATCGGGGCTGGGCCGCCGCCGATCAAGACGCCTGACGGCTGGCTCTTGCTCTATTACGGCGTAGACGATGCGAATCCCAGGGACTACCGGGTGGGGGCGATGCTGCTCGCCCTGGATGATCCGACCCGCGTTCTTCTGCGGTCTCGAACGCCGATCCTCGAGCCCTCTGCATGGTATGAGTGCATGGGTGTCAGACCCCACACCGTGTTTCCCTGCGGGGCGGTCGTGCTGAACGAGACGCTCTTCGTCTACTACGGCGCCGCGGATTCCTTCGTCGGAGTCGCCATGGCGCCACTCGTGGAAGTGCTAGACCACCTCAAGCACTCGGGATCAGACGCCGATCCGGCCGACCGGTGATTTCCCGTCGTCTCGCGTTGTTTGCAGGGGGGCATTTGTCTATAGTACGAGGCAAATCCCTAAGGCGCAGAGGCATTGTTTTACGATGATCATCGACCAGCAGGCGGAACTCCGTACGGCCCAGGAACGCCTGTTCCCGTCCCGTGGCCTCCGCTGGCATTCGCTCAAGCCATTCGGCGCGGTGCTCGTCGCAAGAGACAACTCGGATTGCGACGTTCAGGCGATCCTTTCCGAACTGCAGCCGCGCCTCCTTCGGGAGAAGGTGATCCTGGTGCGGGGATTCGGCGACCGGCTCGGCCTGGAGGAAGTCGCGACATCGCTCGGTGAAGTCGCCATGCAGGACGGCAAGCCCAATCTCTACGACGTGGTCGAACAGGCTGCGGGTAGCGCCGACGGCGTGCTGACGACGGGCCGGGTTCCTCTGCATTGGGACGGTTTTTGGACGGACGACGATCCGCACTTTCAGGTTTTCAAGTGCCTGGTGGCGCCGCGGCCCGGCTACGGAGGCGAAACGCTGTTTGCCAATACATCTACCATCTACCAGAGCGCGCCGGAGAAACGCCGCGAACTTTGGGACCAGCAGGTATTCGTCTATTGTCCGCCGACGCGGGATCGCGGGGAGCAAAGCCTAGCCAAGACCGTGTTCGGCCAGACTCGCGCCTACCCGTTGACCGCGGTGCATCCTCTCACGGGTCAGCCGGTGCTGAGGTTCCGGGAAAACGACCAGGACGTCGGCCGGACTCTCGACCGCTTCGGCATGAGTGACTGGCGCGGGTCGTCGCGCTTGGCCTCCGTCTACTTCGACCTTCTCGACCGGCTCTATTCCCCCAAGCACTGTTTGACGGTCGCTTGGCAAACGGGCGATCTGGTTTTGACCGACAATCTCACTCTCCTGCACGGACGCAAGCCGTACTCCGGCGCCAGGCGTTTGAATCGGCTGCTCGTGCGCTCCCGTCCCTCCTCCGACGGAGGCCGCTGAATTGAAGATCTGCGTCGTCGGGGCCGGCGGTTACCTCGGAGCGATGCTGGCGGCGCGTCTCGCGGTGCACCCCGGAGTCGAGCTGGTGCACGCCGTGTATTCCGAGCGCACGGTCCGGTTCCTCTCGCACCCCAAAGTGGTGCCGTTCGTCGCCGACGCTGGAGACTATCGTTGTAGCCATGCCTTGGCCGGGATGGACACGGTGGTGCATTTTGGCGGTCGATGCCATCCGTTGAACGTTCAGGAAATCGATGGTCGGGCAGAGGCCAGAGAGTCGACGAGTTTGCGCGCGTTGCTCGACGACATGGCAGCATGGGGAGTTCACCGCATCGTCTATGCCAGCTCGGGTGGCGCAATCTATCGAAGCGACGGCCATCGTAGCCGGCCGTTCGTCGAGGCGGACGAGGTCGAGGAGCGCTCCGCCTACGCCAAGACGAAGCTCGCGTGCGAGCGCGTTCTCAACGATGCTGCCGCGGTCGGCGCGGTGTCCGGAGCCATTCTTAGGATCGCGAACCCCTTCGGGATACCTTTTGCCCGCGGCAGAGCGAAGGGATTCCTGAGCGTAGCCCTCGACAGCCTCTTGAACGACAGGCCCTTGGAGATCTGGGGGACGCTGTCGACCCGCAAAGACTTCATTCACATCGACGACATCGGATCGGCGGTGGAAGCGGTGCTGACCCTGCGGGACCGAGGGGTTGCGACTTTCAACGTCGGGTCGGGGATGTCCCATTCGCTTGGCGACGCCGTGAACCTCTTGGCGTCGCTGACCGGCTCGCAACCAAATCTGAAGTTTGCGCCCATGCGCCCCGGCGATGCCCCCTGGACGGCTTTGGACGTGGGAGCGCTTGCGCGTGCGACGGGCTGGCAGCCGCGGATTGGGTTGAGCGAGGGGCTCGTTCGGTTCGTCCACCACCAAAGGCAAGTCGCCTCCTTCCGTGACCCTATCCTAGATAAGGCATCGGAAGAGTCGTCGAGCACCGCTTCGGTGGAGCGAGGATTTTCATGACCGAAGAGCGCATGTTCTGCTCCTTTCCTTTCGAATACATGTTCCTCGGTTCGGGAGATCACAACTGGGTGTGTTGCCCAACGTGGCTGCCCGTCCCCGTCGGC
>JAYVBB010000698.1:0-2423 GCA_043750715.1 Pseudomonadota bacterium
CTACGTGGGCATCGAGGGCTATGGATACTGCATGACCTACTACGGCAGCAACCTGGTCGGGACCAAAGAGTCCGTCACCGAGCTGCAGAAGACCTGCGAGGCGCAAAAGGGCGAATTCGGCACGTCCTGTGACGACAGCAAAGTGGTCGGCTACTGCGTCTTCGGGTCAGGCACGAAATCGGAGATTGCGTGGAGCTGGTACGAAGCGAGCCTCGCTTCCAAAGGCCTCGAGACGATGAAGTCCGAGTGCAGCAAATCCCAGGGAAAATGGTTCGAGGCCGGCGCTTACACGCCGACCCCGGAAGCGGAACAGAAGTAGTGTTATCGGCGGTCGGCGCGTTTCGGCAGAGGGCCGCAGCCGACCAGCGTCAGGTAGTCGCACTCGAACGCCTTCGTGCCGCCGAGCGACAGCTGTTTCCCGGAGCGCACGATCCCGTAACGCCAGAGTGCGGGGCGCTGGTTGAGGATCTCGAGGCAGAGCTCCTCGAACTGGGCCGGCGAGCTGGCCGCCTCGTCGTTCAGCGTTTTGACCACGTCGCCGGGATGGAGATCGGCGACGTCGGCATACGACGTCGAATCGACGACGCCGATGCTCATGTCGTCCTTCAGGACGAAGCCCATTCGGGCCTGGCAGTTCTCTTTGGCTTCGAAGAACGTCTCCAGATCCGAGGGGGTGCCGTCGTCCGCCGAAGACACGCTCGACGTCCTGCCTCCCGGAGTCTTGCATCCGTTGAGAGCCGCCAGCACGCCTAGAATTGCGATGCGCGTTTTCATGGACATTGCGTGTTACCACCACCGACGTTGAATTCGGTTTGGAAGAAGTCGACCATGGCCTTGCGCTCGGCGTCCGTCGGTTGTTTGTCGTGCGACGTCGGCGGCATCCGCTTCTTCGTGAGACGGCAGTAGGCGCGCGGGGCCAGCGTCTTCAGGCTTTCGATGGCTTCTTCGTCGGTGCCGGCGAGGAAGTCGCGCTCGTCGCCGAACAGGGATTCATGGCAGGGGGCGCAGAACTTCCGGAATGACGCCACTTTGATGCCAGCCGGCGTCGTCGGAGGAGGGTTGTCCGGAGGATTGGCGTCGCCGCGTTCGGCGATGGCTTTCGGCATGGCGGGATGGTCGAGGTCGGTGTTCCGCGCCGGAATCTGGCTCGGGGCGACGCCGAGGGCGGCGAGGAGCTCGGTGACGAGCTGGCCGCGGCGCAGCGGGCGCGAAGTCAGCAAATCGCTCTGACCGGCTTCCGAGGCGGCTTGTAGCTTGGCAACCGCCTCGACGATCCGCTGCGCGTTGTCGCCGTGTGCGGCTTTGATTGCGGCCCGGTCCGACACCGAGAGGAAGTGGGAGATCGACAGGGCGACTTTGTGAAAGCCGCTGTTGGCGGCCTTCCAGATGACCAGGCTCGGGAGGCTCAAAGCGGGCTCGAAGGCCGGAGGGATGTCGTTTGCCTTCAGCGCCGCAGCGAGTTCGTCCTTGTCTTGCTGGGTCTTCGGGCCATTGACCGGGTCGAGCGGATTTGCTGACTTGGTAATGTCCGTGAACGGGTTGCGGTTCGCGATGTTGGCGTTGCCGATGCGGAGGCCGCCCGGGACATAGAGGTTCCAGTTCTTTTCGGAGGCAGTCTTGAACTCGGCGTAGGTCTCGGCGTCGGGAATTTTCAGCTGCTCGGGTTTGAAGCCTTGAAGCGTCGCATACATGATCCCGAACTGGACGGTGAGGGCCCGGCAGCGGATCGCACCCGGATCGCTTCGGCCGCAGCTGTCCGACCAGAGGCGTTGGACGGCCGGAATCTCATTAGCGCGGTCGGTGGCGCTGTCGATGGCGTATACGACCGAATCCCGGTTGACCCGCAGCGGGAAGCCGTGGAATTCCGTCTTGCCCGGCATGTTGGTTTCGATCTCTTTGGCGACCTGGTCGATGTTGCCGAGAACGCCGTTGGCTTCGTCCCACAGCTTGTTGGAGAAGATCGGCGCCTGGTTCTTGTGACAGGTCGTGCAGAGCGAGCGGCTGGCATAGACGAGCTTCGGCTTGGGTCCGTTCGCCGTCGGCGGCCCATAGTCGTTGATCTTTTGGAACTCGAATCGGCCGGCGGCTTCGTTGTAACTGACGATCTCGACGACCGCCGCTTTCACGTTGTAACCGAAATAGACGCGGTCAGCCGTCAGCATGCCGAGCCCCCCCGCGCCGTTCGGCGCGGAAATGGGAAAGAGGCCTCGCCGCGGAGTGCCGAGGACCATGCGGGGAAACTTGTAGAATTCGGGAGCGCCGACGCTGCGGGCGAGCGACCGACCCCGGGGGATCAGGATTTGCGCCGGAAGCTCCGGCAGCTTGGTCTTGAGCTTCTTGACGAGCTCTTCGATGCTGCCTATGACGCTGGCATGGCCGTAGAGCGTGAGCGGTGCGCGATGTTGCGCGCTGACCGAGATTGT
>JAYVBB010000699.1:0-3607 GCA_043750715.1 Pseudomonadota bacterium
TGGACGGCGATCAGCACGATCAACGCCCCGTCCCCCCGCTACGCTCCCTTCATGCAGCTGACGCCCGACCGCAAAAGACTCATCGTTTGGGGCGGCCGAGTGGACAACGCCACCCCGGGCCATTTGAACACTGGCTCGGTCCTCGACATTCCGACCAACACGTGGACGGCGATGCCGACCTCCGGCGCTCCGGATTACTACGCCGACACCGTCCTTGCGTACGGAGCGGATCGTCTAGTGGTCTGGGGCGGCGAGGACGTCAATGGCGCCGATCTGAATACCGGTCTTTACTTCGACTTCGCCGAGACGGTGCCGGCCTGGCACGCGATGCAGGTCGCGCCGCTGACGCCCCGGTCTTCGACGGCGCACGTCAGCTACGACGGCAAGCTCTTCATTTGGGGCGGCTGGGACCAGGCGAACGTCGCCTCCGCCGAAAAAGATGGCGCGATCTACGACATTGCCTCGAACGTGTGGACGGCCATCACGCCGCACCCGTCGACAGGACGGTCATCCGACTACATGCAAACCTTCAAGGTCGGGAACAAGATCCTGATCTGGGGCGGCAATGACGAGAACAGCGCCGGCCGCTTCGATCGCGGACTGATTTACGATTTGACGTCCGGGAATCCAACTCCGTGGAGCAACACGAACTCGACAGGCGCACCCATCTACGACGACTATTATTCGGTGCGCATCGTCCAAGCCGGAGACCGCGTGGCTTTCTGGATGATGCCCTACAACGGACACGTCGATTATGCGAACACCACGCACTGGCTCCAGTTTTTGGATCCGGCGACCAATACCTGGAGCGCCCTGCAGGACGGCGGTCCAGACGCGCACCGGGGCTTCGGCTCCCTGGGCGATCTACCCGAATTGTATTTCGCCGACGGGCGCCTCGTGGTTTGGGGAGGCCGGGAAACGACCGTCTCGAACGACGGGGCCTTCAAAAACGACGGCACGGTCTACTTCTTCAAGGAACCTTGAGGAACGCGGTCCTCAGACCGGGTCGTGAACTGCCACTCCTGGTCGAACGTCCCGTCCCCGTAGCTCATTCGTGCGCGGACGACGTACGCCTCGCCGGGAGCCAGCGCGTCTTCCGGCAGGAGAAACGCGTCGGACGGGTAGACTTCGGCGTCGTTCGAGCTGGTCAGTACGCGCGCTCTGACGGAGCCGCCCCGCTCATCGGTCAAAAGAAACTCCTCGACGGCGACGGCAGGCTCGCTGCCGTCGTCGTTCAGGTACCGCGGAAAATGCACGCTCACGGGATAGCCGGCGCGCGAGGAGTCGAGGCGGGGCTCGGGTTTCTCTCCCGACGCGTTGAAAGCCGGAGGCACGTCGCGCGCATCCGGCGCGGGCCAGCGCGCGGCGGCGAGGCCGTCGGTGGTGACCCAAAGCAGCATGTTCATCACTGCGTGCGGATTCCGCCCGCGTCCCAATGCAAAGCCGAAGTAGCGGCCGCCGGGCGCCAGCAAAGCGCTCCGGTGATATACGGTGGCCAAGTGAGCCGCGACGACGGCGTGAGCTTCCCCTCCGCCCCCGGCGCCTTCGGCTAGCCAGAAGTGCGCTACGTCCAGATCCTGGAAGGCGGCGCGCTCGCCGAGCGTGTTGCCGGTGTATCCGGGCGCGCCGCGCTGCTCGCGATGCGCGGAGTCCAGGGAGAGACCTTCATTGCTCGCTAGAAACGAGGCGTGGGCCGTTGCCATCGCCGACAATTTGGCGAGGCAGGAAAAAGCCGGCTGCCTCGTTTCGCTCCGCGCGGCGTTGATTGCCCCGAGCGCGGCATCTTCGTCCCGCGTCGAGCAGCCGTGGGCCTCCTCGGCGTGCGAGTCTTCGGCGCGCAGCCGCCGCTGCGGCTCCTCGGGAGTCGGCTCCGGCGGGCGTTCGCAGGCGGCAAACACCAGGCCCAAAGCGAGCGGCAGGTGGCGGAAAGCGATGCGGAATCCGGAAATCATGGCAAGGATCTAGCAGACTCGGCCACCAGTTGACAGTCGTTCCTTAAGGAGTAGTATAGCGGCCACCGCTTACGGGAGGAGCCCCGCATGAGCAGCGACCGTCACCAGGGCCGCCAGACTCCGCATATCATCGAAACCGCCCTGACTTACGACGACGTCCTGCTGGTTCCCCAGCACTCGAAAGTCCTCCCGGGAGAGACCCAGCTCGACACCCGCTTCACGCGCCGGATCAAGCTGAAAATCCCTTTGGTTTCCGCGGCGATGGACACCGTCACGGAAGCCCCGACGGCGATCGCGATGGCGCAGGCCGGCGGCATCGGGATCATACATAAGAATATGTCGATCATCGACCACGCCGCCGAAGTCAAGAAGGTCAAGAAGAGCGAAGCCGGCATGGTGATCGATCCGATCACGGTCTCGCCCGACCAGACGGTGGGCGACATTTTGGCCATCATGCGGAAGTTCAACATCTCGGGCCTGCCGGTCGTCGACAACGGCGCCCTGGTCGGCATCTGCACCGGCCGCGACATCCGCTTCGAGAAAAATCCTAGCCGCCTCGTCCGGGAAGTGATGACCGCCGAAGTCGTGACGACGCGCAAAGGTGTCAGCACGGAAGAAGCCGTCGAGCTCCTGCACAAGCACCGCATCGAAAAACTGCCGATCCTCGACGACGACAACCGAACGCTCATCGGTCTCTACACGATCAAGGACATCGAAAAATCCCGCCGTTTCCCCAACGCGTCGAAGGACTCGAAGGGCCGGCTCCTGGTTGGCGCGGCACTCGGTGCCGGCGGCGACTATCTCGAGCGCGCGGAAGCGCTGCTGGAAGCCGGCGTCGACGTGCTGATCGTCGACACGGCGCACGGCCACAGCCAAGGCGTGCTCGACGCCGTGACCCGGGTCAAAAAAGCCTTCAAAAAGTACGACTACGAAGTGGTCGGCGGCAACGTCGCCACCGCGGAAGCAACCACGGCCTTGATCGAGGCCGGCGCCGACGGAGTCAAAGTGGGCGTGGGCCCAGGTTCGATTTGCACGACGCGCATCGTGACCGGCGTCGGCGTTCCGCAGCTCAGCGCGGTGATGGAATGTGCTGCTGCGGCCAGAGGAACCGGCGTGCCAATCATCGCCGACGGCGGAGTCAAGTTCTCGGGCGACGTCGTCAAGGCACTGGCCGGCGGCGCCGACACGGTAATGATCGGCAGCATGTTCGCCGGCACCGACGAGTCGCCGGGCGAAATGGTCATCTACCAGGGCAAAAGCTACAAGATGTACCGCGGCATGGGCAGCCTCGGCGCCATGGCGAAGGGCAGTAAAGACCGCTACTTCCAGGGCGAAGTCGAAGACCAGGGCAAGCTGGTGCCGGAAGGTATCGAAGGCCGCGTCGCTTACAAAGGCCCGCTCTCCAACACGCTCTTCCAGCTGATGGGCGGCATCCGCTCCGCGATGGGCTACGTCGGCGCCGCGACGATCCGCGATCTCCAGGAGAGGGCACGCTTCCGCCAGATCACCTCGGCCGGTCTCAAGGAAAGCCACGTCCACGACGTCTACATCACGAGAGAAGCCCCGAACTACAAATTGGATTAGAAAGTTTTCTAGATTCCCAGCGGCTCGCTCCGCGCGCCTGGGAATGACACACGAGGACCCATGACGACTCC
>JAYVBB010000700.1:0-6654 GCA_043750715.1 Pseudomonadota bacterium
CGGCCGACGCCAACCCGGAGTCCGACTGGGTGTTCGAGTCTGGCGACGAGTACTGGCTCTTTTCGAGCCGGGGCAAGTACATGACGTTCTCCGAAAACAGCTTTTATGCTCCGTACCAGAACGGAGCCGCCTGTGCCGGTCAGACCGAAAACCTGGATTCGGCGTGCAGCGTCAAACCGAGCAAGGTGTCGCAAGCATGCCAACGCGTCGCGAGCCTGACGCTCAAATCGCTGATGGAAAACGAGCCGGCAGAATACACGGCGCTCAAGTCCCAGTTCGGCGGCGGCAGTTTCAGCGAGTTCGGCTGGCTGAACGACGGCTACTCCGACAACGCGTTTTCGGTCGCGGCCTGGCAGGAGGCCTTCATCTGGCGCGGCAGCTTGGCCGGCGTTCAGATCAACGGCGCCTGCCCCGCCGACTTCAAGGAGGTCTCCGGCTACCTGAAGTGGGTGTCGAGCATCGACAAAACCGGCAAGTGCAAGTCGCCGAGCAAAGGCCAGTTCCTGGCCCTGCTGAAAAAGGCCAGACAGTGCCTCGAGCAGAACAACCCGGCGCCGGTGGAACCCGCCCAGCCGTGACTAGGTGAAGCGGTTTTACTACAGTTTCCTCCGCGTGCTCTTCGTGGCAAAATACGCGAAGACCCTTTCCCTTCCCCGGAGGAATCCCATGATCTCGAGAGTGCTGCTGGCCGCCGCTGCCTTGACCTTTTCCGCGCAAGCGTCCGCCTTCGAGTACGAAGGGGTCTATCAGATCAGCGAGCGCCAAGCTTGCGACGACGAACACATCGACTCGGTGATCATCGTCGAGGACCGGGACGGCAGCCCCATGGCGTTCCTGTCGAGCGCCCACTACGGGATCGTGTACCAAGTGCACGCCATCACGATCAGCGTCGACGGCCGGGTCGACGGAGCTTCGACTCCGGCAAGTCACGATGCGGGAACCTTGACCGCGACCTTCTCGGAAGACGGCACGATTCTCACGGGCAGCGTCGACACCGCGGTCTGTCCTTCCGCCTGGACTTTCACCGCCGGGAAGATCGCCTTCGCGGCGCGCGCCGGCCTCGAGCCCTTGGGTCATGCTCCGGCCCTCACCGATTTCGTCGGCACGTTCGCGACGGAAACGGACCGTACGCAGGGAACGCTGCGTCTCGTGCGTTTGACCGACGACCGGATTGCCGGCGCCTTCGGCAACGAGCTGTCGTCGCGCATTCTGTCCTTCGGCAATCCCGTGCTGAACCCCGACGCGGGCACGATAGACCTCTTCTCGGTCGACGACGGCGAGATCCGCGTCAAATGGCACCTGGACTTCGGCCAGCTGGACGGCGTGCTGGCGATGCAAGGCTACGGCATTAGTGCGACCGGCCGCCTCTATCCTGTCTCGTCGAAGAAGCTGTGAAATCCCTAGCCGTCGCAGGCCTCGTCGTCCGGCCGGCGTCTCCCGCCGACGCCAGCTTGATCCTGTCCTTCATCAACAAGCTGGCCGACTACGAAAAGCTGGCGCACGAAGTGGTCGCGACCGAGGACACGCTCCGTCAGACGCTTTTTTCCGCGAACCCCGCGGCCGAAGTCGTGTTCGCGGAGCTGGACGGCAGCCCTGTCGGCTTCGCGCTCTTTTTCCACAACTTCTCCACGTTCCTCGCCAAACCCGGCCTCTACCTCGAGGATCTGTTCGTGATCCCGGACGTCCGGGGCAAGGGCATCGGCAAGGCGCTCTTGATTTACCTCGCGCAGGTCGCGAAGGAGCGCGGGTGTGGCCGCTTCGAGTGGTCGGTGCTCGACTGGAACGAGCCCGCGATCCGTTTCTACGAGTCTCTCGGGGCCGCGGCGATGAACGAGTGGACGGTGAACCGGGTGACCGGCGACGCCTTGACCAAGTTGGCCAGTCAGACGTTCTGAAAAAAGAGTGAGCCCTCGCCGGGCGTTGCAGGTCCGGCGAGGGCTCTATCGCTCTAACGAGGCAGCACTCAGAAATTGACGGCGCTCGCTTCGCATTTCGCTTTCAGAATGGTCGTGGTCGATTTTTGGCCGGGCAGCGGGCCCATGATCGAGGTCGGCTCTTCGAGGATCGTCAGCGTCGTTTCGAAGGCACGGACGTTTTCGTTTTTGCCGAGGAGGATTTGGGGTACGGCTAGCGTCCAGGTCGTCACTTTGAAGTCCGGGATCGCGTGGCGGCCGGAAACGAGTGTCGTGCCGTCTTCCTGGGAACCGAAGTCGATCTGCTCGCCCATGACGCTGAGGTCGCCGAAAAGGTTTTCGTCGGCTCTGCTGTGAACGCCGAACGTCGGGACGCCGCTTCTGCTCGAGGTCGAGTAGTAAGCCGAAAAGTTTTGCTCGACGTCGCACATGAAGTTGTTCGCTTCGACGTATTGGGGGTTGAAGCCCGGGAAGCCGCTGACGTCGGACGATTCTTGTTTCTGGGTGCCGCAGGCGCTGAGGGCGAGGGTCGCGAGAGCGAGGGACAGGACTTTCATATCAGGACTCCAGGTTGTGAGAGGATTGCCGGTTCGTTGGGCGCGTCCGTCGGGACGCCTCCCCCTAGAGCAAGTGCGGTGCCAGAAACGGCCAAACTGGCTGCGGGGCCGGGCCGTTCGGCGATTCCCAGGCGATTCGCGCGGTTTGCACGCGAGGCATAGGTTTCACCTATGTCCCCGATCGGTTCGTCCTATAACTAGTCGACGCGGCAAGAGAAAATGGCGAATCCATACGCGACGGGCGTCTAATCTTGTGACGACCAGTCGGCCAACTCAGTGGGCCGTTTGGCTGCTGTCCTGGCTACTTTGGGCACCAGGGTTGCCGTGGATACCCGAAAGCTGCGCGAAACGGTGAATGCTCGTCTGGACGGTCTGGCGGAGCGAATCGCAGTTTCTCTCGAGAATCTTCATGTTGGCGTCGCGCGCGTCGTCCATGAGCCGTTTGGCTTCGTCGACGACGATGTTCATCTGGGCATTGATCTCGGGCATCTTGCTGGCGAGCATCGACCTCTCGTCCGGCGAGAGGCCGCCTTCCGGCGACTGTTTTAGCTCGGCGACGGCGGTGGTGACGCGGCGGACGGTATCGCCCAGCAGACGGTAACGGCTGAGCATCTGATCGACGTGGGAAACCCGGTCCTGGACGGCCTGCTCCCTCGTCTCGACCTTCTGTGCGGCTTCCGCGGTGCGTTGGCGGGCGCCTTCGAGGGCCCTTGCCATGTCCTGCGACGCCGGAGTAAATCCTTCGCGGCACTCGTTCAGATCCTTGAGCAGGATCCGGGCGCGCTCCAATCCGGAGTCAGAATCGATGGATACCCGTTCCAGTTCGGCCGAGAGGCGGCAGAACTCCTCGAAGCGGACGTCGAGGGCTAAGGCGGCACGGGCGAATTCGGACATGTCGTCTTTATATTTTTTACTCATTCGGGGGGATTTAATATGCCCCGCCGGCAAACGCAAGTGTAGGAAAAAACCTACAGTCCCAGAGGCAATCATGAAACTCAGCGTGCTTTCAGGAGATTATTCGGTCTCGCAGTATGCGCCAACGACCCTTCCGCCCGCCGAGGCATTCGAGGGCGAGTTCACGACCGTTTCGCGGACGGCGGACGAGCTTTCGGTCGTGGCCGAGACCCGCCTGTCCAAGGGGGCGACGAAGACCGAGGCCGGGTTCAAGGCAATCAAGGTCGAAGGTCCCCTCGACTTCGGCCTGACCGGAATTCTGGCGCGGCTGGCGACGCCGCTGGCGGAAGCCAAGATCAGCATCTTCGCGATCTCGACGTTCGACACCGATTACGTGTTGGTGCGCGCCGGCGATCTGGCGCGCACCAAGGACGTTCTTGAGAAGGTCGGTTGCCGGTTCTGATCAGCCGCCTTTGAGCAGCGCCGGGATGTACGGCGTGTCGCCCAGAGTCAGGCCAGCGGCTTTCGCGACGGTACTCATGACGTGGGACTGGTTGGGCGTCATCATCTGCCCGTTGGACAGCTTCACCGGGCCGGGACCCGAGCCGAACTGGCCGGAGTCGGAACGCGAGGCGGAGTTGACGAACGTCGTGTTGACGATGCTCTGCGGGCCGACGAGGAACGACTCGAAGTTCTGCGAGTCGCCGCCGTTGGCGTTGCGGCCGCCGTCGGACACGATCGACGCGATCGCGCCCGGAAAGATGCTGAAGAGGTAAGCGAGCGCCTGCGCGACGCACGACTTCACCTCGTTCGGGCTCCGGGGACCGTAGGCGACGTTATTGCCGCCCTGGTTGGCGTGGTCGCCGCCGGCATTCGGGTCGCTGTTGGCGATGCTGATCGTCGCGGCCTGCATCAGGCCGAGGTTGATCAGCGACACCGCGGCGTCGATCTGCGGAATGAGCGGGTTCGACGCCATGAGCGCCGTCGCGTCCATCTGGGCGCCGGCCGCCATCTGCGCCGGCGCGGTGCTGGCTTTCACCAGCGCCGCATTGAGCGGTTTCCGCGCGGATTCGAGGCGACCGGCAAGATCCTCCAGGCCGGCCCGGAACCGTTGGTCGCGGGTGACGCGGTCGTTCAGCGACGCCAGCACCTTTTGGGCCTCGGGTGCGAGGTTGCGGAGCGGGTCGAGGGCGTTCAGCACGCTGCTCACCGCGGTGTTGAGAGACCCGTAAGTGATCAGCTGCGAGCCACCTTTGGCGAAGCACGCGGTGGCGCCGTCGGCAGTGCCCACGCTCGAGAAGTGGAGCGCCATCAGGCTCCCCTGCGTCTCGTTGAGATAGGACGGGAGGCATCCCGTCTTCTCCATCGTGGCGCGGAGCCCGTCGTAGACGTGGTTGCCCGTCGTGGTAGTGCACGGCACGACGCCGAAGCCGACTTTGCCTTCGAGCGGCGCCAGGTAGTCGCCGAACATCTTCGTCATGCCGAAGTCGGCAAACGCCGTCGAAGCTTCGGCGAGCGGGTTGCCGACGACGCCTACGGCCTGGGCGTTCGGGCGGGTGAGCCACCCGGCGCTCTCCCATTTCGCGTGCACCGTGAAGATGAAGACCGGGTGCTCGGTGACCGCAAAGGCGTCCTGAGCCAGGGCCTTGCCGTCGCCTTGGTACACCGCTTTGCGCAGACGATCCGACAGCGTGTTGCGCAGGAAGAACGGCGAAGAGAGGAGTTGCATCCCGACTTCGCTCGCGACGGCGGCGCTGGCTGTAGACATAAGGTGGCGGCGATTGAGTTTGAACTTAGGCATGGGGTTCCTCCAGGGTAAGCGCTCGCTTAGAGCGTCGCCTTCAAAGCAAAAGAATAGCTCTGCAAAACGGCTTTCGCGGCTTGGGCCGGGTCGATCTGGCAGACCTGCACGAGGTCTGCCGCGATGGTCTCCGCCTCCTCGGTCGTCATCGTCGGCGCCGAGGCGAGAAGGAGAGCCATGGCCCCGTCCATTTCGCGGCAGTCGTGAACGACGCGCCCCGAGTAGACCTTGACCGCGTAGTTGTCTCCGACGACCGTAGACAAACCGGCCAGTGCCAGGAAGTAGCCGATGCTGAACGACGAGGCGAACTTGTTGTTCGGGTCGTTGCTGATCGAGCCGATGAAGTTCGAGGCGTTGGCGTCGAGATAATCGAATTCGTTTTGGCCCTGTTTGATCAGAGTCATCTCCGGCCCGAACGCGTCGTAGATTTTGCGGGCGAGCTCGCCCGGAGACAGTGCCTCCAGTCGCGCGATGTCCTCGTCGGTGTTTTCCTCTACGTTTTCCGACACCGCGGGAGCATCTTCGCCGTCGTCGTCGCCTTTTTCTCTAGATCCGCAGGCACCGAGTAGCAGGGCGAGTCCTGAGATTCCGATGATCCTGATCATAATTCCTCCCGAGCAGCGCACTGGTAGGGTTCGGACAAAAAGAAGCCTTTGAGGGCGGCCTGCAGCGTTTCGCCGCCGGCCTGGTAGCTCTTGACGATCGCGTCGGTGGTGACCTGGTCGGGCGAACGGTTGACCAGGTTCTGCTGGATCTGCACCGCCAGCGCTTGGCCGAGCTTCGGGGAACCGGCGATGAGGCGGGCGAGGCCCGGCAAACCGGTGTAATTTTCCGGCGGGTTCGTCGGATCGTCCGGCGCCCAGCAGGATTTGTTGCCGTGCTCGAGGATCTCCTTCAGCGTGTCTTTGCTGATACCTTCGAGCACGTCGTCGTCGAAGTTGTCGACGTCGCTGAGACTCAGCAGCTCTCCGTTCAGGCCGAAGCGGAGAAAAGCGGGTTCCATCGGGGCGAGGTACTTGACGTGACAGCCGGCGCACACGGGCCCGACCTTCGGGACCGCGGCGGTGCCGAAGACCAGGCCGGAGTCGGCGATGCGCGTGTCGATCTCCGGGACGCAGGCGGCGAGGGGTTCGGGGCGGCCGTCACCCGTGGGCCCGTCCGTCTTGGCGGCAAGCTGGAGGCCTTGGCCGAGATAGAGGGCGAGCGCTACCCGGTGACGGTTGCTGTTGGCCACGTAGTACGCGCTCTTGAAGGCGCGGAGCACGCTGACCAGGCCGAGAAGGCCGGCACGCTCGGGCGGCATTTTGCAGCCGACGAAGCCCGAGATGTTGCGATCGACCGGGAAGTCGTAAAGAGCGGCAGTGCGCGAGGTGCAGTAGATGTCCCGCGTCGTGAAGAGATCACGCCAGGGCTTGTCTTTGTTGCGTTGGACGAGAAGGACCGGTTCCTGGCGCAAGTCACTAAGGAGCGCCACTTGTTCGGGGTCGTC
>JAYVBB010000701.1:0-6349 GCA_043750715.1 Pseudomonadota bacterium
CCGCCTGGCGAACCGGTCCGTCTGCCGTGGCGATCCGCAGTCCGCTGTGGTCAGCGTGCTCGCAACTTGCGCGGGCAACGCCGCGATCTCGGTGACCGCGCACGGCAAGAGCCGGAACCGCACCGGGACGCGGACCTGCTGCCCTTCGGGTCCTTCGGCGAACACACCGAAGGGTCCGAGAGATTTTGCGGCGAAGTTCCGGATCGTACTGGGCCAGGTCGAGCCGAAGGCTCTCTGGTCTCCGCTGACGAGCAGCACGGGCTTTTTGTAACGAAGCGACTCGAGCTTCTTGCCGATCTCGAGCCCGGTCGTCATGCCTAAATCGTAGTCGAGCACCAGCACGTCGGCCTCATCGAGAGTCGACACGTCGATGTCTTCGAGTTTTTCAAAAGTCTCGGCGATCTTGCCGTTTTTCGTCACTACGTGTGACATCAGGCCCGTGAAACTCGGATCGTCGTCGATGAGGACGATGCGCGGTTTGCGCTTCAGTCCGTCGATTTTATTTTTAAGAAAGGACGTCTTCATTTTCCATCACCTCGTGGAACCAACTGGATACTTCACCGTCCCCAAAGCAAAGAGAGTGCCAAATTGGAACCCCAGTTTTTCAAGTCATTTCATCGTGATGGAAAAACACTGCATAGTCCCGCTTCGTATTTTGCCGTCACGAAAAAGAGACGGCCCGCTTGGCCTTTCGCTTGCAAGACTTCTCACAACGCCTATGAGGAGGTACCCATGAATTCCAAAGACCAAGACCACAATCCCGTCGAGCATTTCGCGAAGCTGATCAAAGGCATCAAGGTCGCCATGCTGACGACCGTGACCGACGACGGGTCGATGCGGAGCCGTCCCATGGCAACGCAAACCAAGGACTTCGACCAACGGCATCTCTGGTTCTTCACCAAACGCTCGAGCCCGAAGAGCTACGAAATCGAGTCGCATCACGACGTCCACCTCAGCTACGCGTCTCCGGACGACCACCGTTTCGTTTCGGTTACGGGGAGAGCCCAGGTCGTCGACGACCGCTCCAAGGTGCAGGAGCTTTGGTCTCCCGTCCACAAGGCCTGGTTCGCGGAGGGCCTGGATGACCCGGATCTCGTCCTGCTCCGCGTCGACGTGCTCCGTGCCGAATACTGGGACGCCCCCGGCGCCCGCATGGTGCAGCTCATCGGAGCCATTCGCGCCGTGGCAACGGGCAAACCGTTGTCCAGCATCGGCGATCATGGCCACGTCACCTTCGCCGGCGGTTCGGAAGCGACGCCTTAGGCGGCTTTTTTGAGCGCATTCAGAGTCATGTAGATCTGTGCTTTGTCGTCCTGGATTGGTATCGCATCCAGCGCGCGCCCCGGTTCGGCCGGGGGCAAAGTCCTATGAAGGGTCCGGCTTGGCCAGATCCGCAACTACGCGGGTTTAGTCCAGGACCACCGCGCGGATGACCCGGTCGCCCACTTCGATCCGGTCGACGACGTCGAGGCCGCGCAGCGTGGTCGCGAAGATCGTGTAGTTGCCGTCCAGGTGGAGGTTCGGTGCGTGGTTGATGAAGAACTGGGAGCCGGCCGTGTCCTTGCCCGCGCTCGCCATGCCGACCGTGCCGCGCGTGTGGCTGCGCGTCGAGGCCGCGTCACGGATCAGATAGCCCGGACCGCCGTAACCGTCTCCGCGCGGATCGCCGCCTTGGATCACGAAATGCGGCACGACGCGGTGGAAGGTCTTGCCGTCGTAGAAACCGGCCTTCGCCAGCTTGACGAAGTTGTAGGCGACGAGCGGCGCGTCAGGAAGCATCTTCAGGACGATCACGCCTTTGGTCGTCTCGATCCGCACCTTGGCGCGCGCCGCTTGGCGCACGTCGTGAAGGAGCGGCGTCACGGCCGTGACCCGGCTGGCGGTCGGAATGCGGTCCGAGACGTCGGTCCCCGTGATTTTCTGATAAGCCTCGGCGGCGGCGGCGACGACCGCACGGTCGTCCTCCGCCAACGCGCCTTCGATGACGGTCAGCTGGTCGGCATTGCCTACTTTGGCCAGCGACCCGAGAACCGCAACCTTGCCTTCGATGTCGTCGGCGCGGAACACTTTGTAGGATTCGGCGAGCGCCGGCGCGAAATCCGTCCAGGCCAGGCGCCCCGCGACATCGGCGACGAGATAGGTCAGCGCCAGGTCGTGACGTTCCAGAGCCGCCAAAAGCGGCGCCTTCGCCGCGCCGGCGAGCAGGTCGTCCGGGAAGCTGGCGATGCCTTCGGCGGCCGCGGAGGCGATGGCGAGGTCTTCGCTTTGCAGGTACGGGAGAATCAAAGCCAGGGACTCGGCGTCGCCGTACGTCGACAGGCCACGCAGCGCCGACGGCACGGCGTCGGTCGGGCCGTCCGTGAGCTGCTCTTCGAGCACGGGGCGCGCCACTTCTTTGTCGATCGCGGCAAGGGTCTGGAGAGCCGAGCCCCGGATCCATGAGGAGTTTTCCGTCGTCGCGAGGTCGCTCACCGCGTTGGCCAGGGAACCCGCCTGGGCGCCAAGGCGAACCAGACTCTCCAGCGCCTGTTCGACAACTTGGTGCTCGGAATCCTGCAGCGCGTCGGCCAAGGCCGCAAGCGTCACCTCGTCGGCCGGGAAAGCGCCGAGAGCGCGGGCGGCTTCCGAGCGGATGCCGTAGTCGCGCGAGTCGCGCACGGCGATCAGGGCGTCGCGAGCCGGGATGTCCTTGAGCTTCGCCATGACACGGCAAAGGAGAGCCTGCGCTTCGGCGTTCTGAGCGGCAGTGAGAGCCGCGGTCACGGCTTCACGTTGCGCTTCGGTCCAGGCTGCGGGATAGCGCGACAGGGCGAAAGCGGCGGAGAGGGCTTCGTCGCCGCCCTTTTGCGCAAGCTGGGTCAGCGAGTCGAGGACTTCCGGGGCGACGACGATCGTGGCGTCGCTGCGGTTGAACAGAAGGCCCAGGCCCTGGGCGGCGCCGGCGTTGATTTTTCCTTTGTCGAAGGCGAGGCCCTTTTGCAGCACGGGCAGAACGATTTGCGCTTCGCCGACGCGACCGAGAGCCAGGTAGATCTGCCGGCGCGCGTTGGCGTTCGGCTCGCTCGTTTCGGCGTCCACCAGCGCGGCGGTCGCGGCGTCGCCGCCGATCAGACCGAGGGCGAACGCGGCGTCTTCGCGGAGTGCCGCGAGTGGGTCTTTGAGGAACGGCTTGACCACGTCGACCGAAGCGGCATTGCCGATGCGGCCCAGGGCGAGGAGAGCTTGCGACTTGAGAGCCGGGCGGTGCGTGCCCAGAGCTTCCGTCAGAGCCGGATCGTCGGCGCGGCGATGGTCCTCGGCGTCGAGAACTCGTTGCGCGAGGCGGGCCGCGGCGACCTTCTGGTCTTTGGCTTCCTGCTGGGCGGCGGCGCCGGCAGCGAAGAACGCGAAGGTGAGGAGGGCGCCCACATAGCTCTTGAGTCTGGTCATGATCGTCTCCTAATTCGTGCGCTTCTTTTGGCAGTTGCACCTGAGTTCGTCAAGAAGCCTCCGTCACGCCGGATTGGCGGGGCGGAAGATCGCGAAAAGCGGCTTCACGAAAGTATTTCTTTTGCAATATTATTGGTTGCTTGGCCCAAATCGACGAGTGGTTGACCAAAGCTCTGGGAGTGGTTAGCCTGAGGAAAGAAATCGCTTCAATTCCATCGAGTTTGGCCAGGAGACGGACGCTGTCGCAATTGCTGACTTCGGAAACGCTCGAATCGCTCCTCACGGAGTACGGCTGGACCTTCGAGTCCAAAGGCTGCAACACCTGGACGACCGGATTCCAGGGCGAGCAACGCCTCTATCCGCTGCAGATCCGGCTGACGCAGACCTGCGTCTCGTTCGAAGTGCGCCCTCTCGTCGACTTGGCGGTCGAGCTAGCCCGCTGGCCGGATCTCTCGCGCGACCTCCTCGAGCTCAACGCGCGCATGCAGATCGTCAAAGTCGGCGTCACCGAAGACGGCGAGCTGACGCTCGCCTGCCAGGTGCTTTCGACCGGTTTCGATTTCGAAATGCTGACGCGAATTCTAGGCATCATTGGCTATTACGCCGACGAAGTGACGCCCGAAATCTACCACCGGCTTTCCGTGCGCGGGGACGACGGCCGTCCCACGCTCCTGTCCTGACCGGCCTTTTCCGCTTTTTTGCGGGATTTTCCAAGGCGACGACTCTCAGGCCATTTCAGTGAAAGCCCGCGTCTCCCGATAAGGGAGGTGATGAGTCAGCCCTCGAAAAGCATGCCGGGTCGCTTAGGCCCATACCGCGTCATCGAAGAAGTCGGTGTCGGCGGGCTCGGTCGCGTCTTCCGCGGCATCGACGAGCGCACGGGCAAAACCGTCGCGATCAAAGTTCTGCACGACAAGTACGTGCACAACCGGAAGTTCCTCGGGATCTTCCACCGCGAGCTTTTGATCATGGCGGGAATGCACCACAAGCACATCGTGGGCTACCTCGACAGCCACTTCGAGCCGCCGAACTGTTACATCGTCACGGAATTCATCGAAGGCTGGTCCGGCCATGCCTTCCTGAAGCAGATCGGCCGCGTGCCGGCGCTCGTCGCTTTGTCGATCGTGATCGACATGATGAAGGGCATCGACCACCTGCACCTGCACGACACCGTCCACTCCGACCTCTCGGCCGCCAACATCCTGCTCGACAAGACGGGCCGCGTGATGGTGACCGACTTCGGCCTGTCGGCGCAGATGGACGTGGAAGACTACAAAAACTACATGGTCGGCACGCCCGGCTACTATTCGCCCGAGCACATCTCCGAGGCTTCCGTCTGCGCGCAGACCGACATCTATTGCGCGGGCCTGATCCTTTATGAACTGATCGCAGGCAGAAAAGCCGTCCCGGCCTCGACCGAGCGCAAGAAGGTGCTCGCGGCGATGAAGCGCATCAACTTCGACAAACTCGGCATCGCGGACAAGGGCTTGAACAAGCTCGTCGTGAAGCTGCTCCAGGGCGCCTTGACGTACAACTCGCAGAAACGCATCCAGACGGCCGAGCAGATGATGTTCGGCTGCTACGAGATCCTGCGTCGCTACAACATTCGCTACGCCCGCCACGCCATCAAGAAATTCCTGGTGGACAAAGCCATGGTGCGCGGGCCGTTTACCGGCAACCCGCAGGACATTTACCTCGGGTTCGACGAGTAGCTTACTGCTGCCAAGGAAGCGCTTCGCGGTCCGAGAAGAGAGCCTGGTAGAGGCAGACTTTGCCTTTGCCCGTGTTGAAGAGCGTCATTGGCACTTCCTGGCTCAGGTCTTTGACGGTCAGCAGCTTGATTCCCGAGTTTTTCAACAAGTCGAGAATCTTTCTTTCGTAGCCGTTGAGGTCGCCCTTGCCGGCATGGAGAAAGTCGTCGGTGCCGATGCGGGCCTTCAATCGCACGAAGATGCCGAAGGGGCCGACGAGCGAAAGGTCGAGCTTCCAAAGGCAGTCCCGGCCCTTCAGGAAATAGCTGAAGCAGACGTCGTCTTCCGCTTCCGTGCACTCCTCGACGGCCGCATAGTCGCGCAGGCGTTTGATCAGAGGATCATAAGGACGGGAGCTGAAGCCTTTTTTCACGAACGAGAAATCGGGATGTTCGAGCGACTTGTACGTGCCCGTGACGATTTCCTGGATTTTCAGCAACTCGCTCTTCTCCATCATCGCTCAAGAACCCTGCCGCTCGTAACGGATCAAGTACCATTCATGAATGGGCTTTTTACATCGATTGGCGGCAATGGCCGCGGCTTGCTGGGTAATTACTTGAAGGCTTTCACCCTTGCAATCCCTAAGCTGAGCCATGCTGAACGGCTTGAAGCCCTTGAGCACCGGCACGTCGGGGGAAGTGACGATTAGCCAAAAACTGCCACTGAGCTCCAAGTCAGCCGTGGAAACACCCGTCCACGCTGGATTTCTCAGATACTCCGAGTCGCGGGTCAGACCCGGCCATTGATACGTTTCGAGCTCGGGGCGATAGAAACGGGTCATCGCAACCAGCTGATAATTTTCAGCGAACACGGGCCCCGGGAGCGTCGCAACGTGGGCCGCCAGTTCCGGATAGCCGTGCGTTTCGGCGAGCAGGCGATCCTTGTGCGGGCGCGTCGGGAGGAATCCCGTGCGAGCCTGGGTAACGGCGACGGCCGCGATCAGGACGTTGATCAGGACGCCGACTGTGACGACGCGCGGCAAGCGCACGAAAAACGGCGCAAGCAGCGATGCCGCGGCGAAAACGTACATCGCCGACCAGTTGGCTTCGACTTTCGTGAACAGACTGAGAATGCCAAAAAGGAAAAGCGGGACCGCGAGCGACGCCCAAACGAGTGGCTTGGCGTCGAGCGAGAGAGCGCTCGGAACCTCTCGGCGGCGGCGCCAGACC
>JAYVBB010000702.1:0-2072 GCA_043750715.1 Pseudomonadota bacterium
CCCGGTCGTCCTGCTCGACGAGATCGACAAGCTCTCGAACGACTTCCGCGGCGACCCGACGTCGGCTCTGCTCGAAGTCCTCGACCCCGAGCAGAACTCGACCTTCGTCGACCATTACATCGACGTCGACTTCGACCTCTCGAAGGTACTATTTATGGCGACCGCCAACGGCGCCCATACCATCTCGAAGCCGCTGCTCGACCGCATGGAGCTCATCCGCCTGGTGGGCTACACCGAGGAAGAGAAAGCCGCGATCGCCAAGCAGTATCTGGTGCCGAAGCAGATCAAGCAAAACGGCCTTGGGCCCACGGGCGTGTCCGTGACGCCCGGCGCCGTGAAAGAACTGATCCGCTACTACACGCGGGAAGCCGGCGTGCGTAGCCTCGAGCGCGAAATCGGCTCGGTGCTCCGGAAGCTCGCGAGAAAGCATCTCGAGCGTCACGGCAAAGGCCTTCCCGAAGGCGCCGACGAAGACGAAGAGCTGAGCGCCGACGCGGAAACGCCGGTGAAGGAAGAGGCAAACGGCAAGGGCAAGAAGAAGAAGGTCGAGAAAGTCGTCGAAAAGGTCGCCGAGGCGAAAGTCGCCGACGACCCGATCAAAGTCGCGGCCGAGCTGGCCGGCATGACCACCCCGGGCCTCGTCGTCGACCTGAAGATCACCGAGACGGTGACCGAAAAGAGCGTGCAGAAGTACCTCGGGCCGCGCCGGTTCCGGATCGGATTGACGCACGACGTCCACGAAGTCGGCCTGTGCAACGGCCTCGCCTGGACCGAAGTCGGCGGCGACCTACTCGTCGCCGAAGTCTCGATTCTTCCCGGCAAAGGCAAGCTGACCTGTACCGGCAAACTCGGCGACGTCATGCAGGAGTCGGCGCAAGCGGCCTTGAGCTACGTACGCTCCAGGGGAAGCTTCCTGGGTCTGGACGAAGACTTCTACCAGAAGGTCGACATTCACATCCACGTGCCGGAAGGCGCGATACCTAAAGACGGACCGTCGGCCGGCATCGCCATGGCGACTGCCCTGACCTCGGCTCTCACGAACCGTCCGGTCTCGAAGGACGTCGCGATGACGGGCGAGATCACGCTGCGCGGCCGGGTCCTCCCAATTGGTGGCCTGAAAGAGAAGGCCATCGCGGCCCACCGCGGCGGCATCAAGAAGATCATCATCCCGAAGGAGAACGAGAAAGACCTGCTGGATCTCCCGAAACAGATCCTGAAGGAAATGGCGGTCGTCCCCGTCGAGCACATGGACCAGGTGCTGATGCATGCGCTGGTCTGGAAGCAACCCGGCCAGGACGCGAAGGACCAGGACGAGCTGTTCGAGAAGCTGCGCAAGATCACCGAGACCGAGATCGGGACGGCAGAACTCTCGTTCGCCCACTAAGAGCCAAATAGCTCCGTAATCACCCGTCGGCGAAATCGAAATATTTCGCCGACGTCTTTTTTGACGAAGCGACCGGCGACCAGGGCGCCGAGGCGTCCCAGCGGCAACCGGTACTCGACGCGGTCTTTGAGGAGCGTGCCCTCACGACCGTCGCGCGACTCGCTTTGGAAGGAGTGGACGTGATGCCAAAGGGCGTAGGGCCCCTTCAGCTGGTCGTCCACGAAACCGTGGGGTGGGTTCCAGGCGGAGATCCGCGTCCGCCAGCCCATGGGGATGCCTCTGAGCTTCAGACGGTAGTCGATCAGGGTCCCGTCCTGGATCTCGGCGGTCGACATGCGCACCACCTTGAAGTTCAGGAACGCCGGCGTCAGGCGCTCGAGATTCCGGGCCTCCGAAAAAAACCGGAAGACCTCTGGCAGCGCCACGGGAACCCATTGCTCGGCTTCAAAAATGCCCGGAATTCGCGGATTTCGCCAAGACGTCAAACGGGGCTCCCCTAAACTCGCGGCAGTATCTCCCGATAGTCCAATGAGAAGCAACTCTTAGCACTCTACCGGGACATCGATGGCCACCGCCAAAAAGAAACTCGCCGCAAAGCCCAAGGCCAAGGCCAAGCCCAAAGCCAAAGCAAAAAAAGTCACTCGCAGCGAAGGCGAGTTGCTGCGCTTCGTCGAAGACCTCAAACGCC
>JAYVBB010000703.1:0-4783 GCA_043750715.1 Pseudomonadota bacterium
ACCGGGATAGGGAAGCTCGTTGAGGTATTTGATTTCGATCTGGTATTGCACTCAGCCGCCACCCTTCGACAAGGCGAAAGCCACGAGGAAGCCGGAGACAGTGATCAAGCCCGCCCAGTTGTGGGCTTGTTCGAACGCTTCGGGGATCATCGTGTCGGTCAGCATCGCGAGGATCGCTCCGGCCGCCGTCGCCGTCACGGCAGCGACGACGTTCTCCGTCGCGCCACCGAAAGCCGTATATCCCACCAGTGACGCGATTCCCGACGACACGGCAATGGCACCCCAGAGGGTGAAGACGTAGCGGGCGCTTTTCCGGGCCCGCTTCATTCCCGCGGAGCTCGAAAGCCCTTCCGGAATGTTCGAAATGAAGATCGCGACGACCGTCACCCAGCCGACGGTGCCGCCTTTGAGCATGCTCATGCCGATGACGATCGACTCCGGAATCCCGTCGATCAAGGCGCCGACTGCGATCGCCGTCCCGCTGCCGGCGTCGCTCCCGGGCGGATGCAGCGGTCCGGATCGCTTCCGGTGCTGGGCGCCAAAGTGCGTCAACGCCCAGTTGGCCGCACTGTAGATCAGCGAGCCGCCGAGAAAGCCGCCCGCCGCCGCCAGCAAGCCGCCCCGCTTGTAAGCCTCGTCCATCAGCTCGAAGGCCAGGGCCGAGATCAGCACTCCGCTGCCGAACGCCATCACGCCGGCGGTCAACCGCTTCGGGACGTCGACGAAATATCCGATGGCCGCTCCCAAAAGCAGCGCGGTCCCTGCGCAGAGACCCCATAGTCCCGCAATCAGCCAGCCTGGCATCAGGCGACCTCCCGAACTCGAAAAGTAGTCATGCCTCCTAGAGAGTACACCCGAATTGTGCCAGACTGGCGGTTCCAATCAGCTGACCCAAGGAGTCGCCCATGGCCATCACCAAACCGAAAAAGACCGTTTGCCCGCTTACCCGTCCCGAGTTCCTCGCCAAGGCGAAGCCGCTCAAGATCACGATCGACGGCGTCGAAATGGTCGCACCGCCGCGCGAGTTTTCCACCGGCTCCCTCGGCTGGAACCTGAACAACAAGACGCAGATGGACATCGGCGGTACGATGGTGACCGTGCAGATCGGCATGAACGTCACGCTCGTCGGAAGCAAAGAGCTCCCCGGGCGTCAGGAAGCCCCTACCGCCCAGGCTGGCGCGGAAGAGAAGGCCTAAGGCTGCACCTCTCCGAGGTGCATGATCTCGCGCCGCGTTTGCTCGACGACCTTGAGCGTCTGCCTGCGCGCGCGATCGATCTTCTCTTCGTTGGCATAGTGGCGAAGAGCTTCCTCCTCCCTTCCGATCACGATCCGGCGACCAGCGAGTACCCCGCGGCGGCCGGTCGCGACCGTCCAGCGGCCCGTGTGGTCGTGATCGTCGAGGCAGATCGTGACGGCGTCCCGCATCCCGTGGTCGTGCAGCGCCCGGCAGCTGCCGGCGAACACGACGGTGTAGTTGCGCTCGTTCCGCGTCGCATGCCAGATCGGTCGGGGACCGTGAACTACGTCCCGGTCGTCCGGCGCCAGGTGCGGCAGCTTGCCTGCAGCCGCGAGGTCGCGAAACTGCTCGTCGAGAATCAGCAGCTCTTCGACGGCCGGCAGACCCTGCTCGGCCGGTGGTTCGGGCGCCGCAATGCGGTCGTCGAAGTCCCGCTCCGCGAGGGACTTTTCAATGATGCGGAGCCGCTTCGGCCCCATGCCGAGCACCTGCGCCAAGACCCCCGAGTGCAGGGCATCCTCCAGCTCGGAAAGCGAATGGATGCCCAGATGGGCGCGGAGCTCACCTTCCGTTTTTTTCCCGATGGTCGGCACGGTCCGCAGGACCTTGTCGGGGGCGCTGTCGCCGCGTAGCCGGTCGAGCATCGGATAGCTCCCGGTGCGCGCGAGGTGTTCCACGGCGGTCGCCAGGGTCCGCCCGATTCCCGGCAGATCCCGAAAACCTTCACGACCTCTTTTTTGATAAATCTGGAGCATCGGCTCGCCGCTCGACCGCACGGACTCCGCCGCCGTCCGGTAAGCCCTGACCCTGAAGGGATTGGCCTGCTGGGCGTCGAGCAGGTCGGCGATCTCGTCCAGAGATTTCGCGATGGCCTGGTTGTCGGCAAAAGACATGGCTTACCTCCCGAGGGCATTCAAGCAAGTTCCATTCCGGATCGCTTTTTGCAAATCCGAGCCCGAGCCCCCGAGGCTCGCAAACCGGAAGGAGTGACCAAATGGCGGCTAAATCTTTGAGCGATATCGCGAAGCTCATGAAGGACATCGACTTTGCGATGCTCTCGACCAAGTCCGAAGGCGGCACCATTGCCTCCCGGCCCATGAGCAACAACCGCGACGTCGAATACTTCGGCGACTCCTACTTTTTCACGACCGCCGAGACAGGCATGGTCGCGGAGATCGAGGCCGATCCGCTCGTCGCCTTGAATTACACCGGCTCCAAGGGACTTCTGGGCAAACCGCCCGTATTCGTCTCGGTCGAGGGCGAAGCCGAGCTGATCCGCGACAAGGCCGAATTCGGGAAGCACTGGAAGCCGGAGCTGAAGCGTTGGTTCAAAGATGGCGTCGAGACGCCGGAGCTCGTGTTGATAAAAGTCCACGCCGAACGCATCAACTACTGGGACGGCGAAGACGACGGCGAGGTCGAGCTCCCCTGGGCTACGACTCGAGAGGGCTTCAACGCCCGGACGATGCTCGGGGCAGGGTCCAGCCTCAGCGATGTTTGAGTAGACCGGCTGGACCCTTCGGCTATAACTTGTTCCGATGCTTACGCGCAGGGATTTGATGCGAGCGGCCGCCGCGCTGAGCGCCGCCGCTTGGAGTGCGCGCTGCTCGCTCCGCCCGGCGAACGCCGGCGCTTCCGAGGTCGTGGCCACCAGCCGCGAAAAAGTGCTGGTGATCGGCGCCGGCATGGCTGGACTCGCCGCGGCCTCGACCCTGCAACGAGCCGGCCATACCGTTACGGTGGTCGAGGCCCGCGACCGCATTGGCGGGCGCGTCTGGACCGACCGGACATTTCCCGGCGGAGCCGTCGATCTCGGTGCTTCGTGGATTCATGGTCACGTCGGCAATCCGCTTACGGAATTGGCGACCCGGCTCGGCGTCAAGACCGTGAGCACGGACGACGACTCCTATCCCGCGACTTTCGCGCAGGACGGCGCGCCACTTGCCGAAGCGCAATTGAAAATCCTCTACGCGCAATACAAAGCCGTGAAGAAAGCCTTACGCGAACGGAAGGCAGCGATGCTCGCATCCGGAAAAGACACGTCGGTTGGCTTGGCAGTCGACGAGATCCTGCGGCGGAGCGGCGCGGACTCTCCCGGGCTCAGGCATTTGCTCGCGGCGAATGTCGACGGATCCTACGCCACCGACGCCAGTACCTTGTCGTTGCGCAATTGGGACGAGGCTCACTGGTTCGACGGCGAGGACCGCATTCTTCCCGGCGGCTACGTCCAGCTGCTCGACGGACTGACCCGCGGCTTGGACATCAGGTATTCCCGTCCCGTTCGCAAAATCGTCTACGATCCGCGAGGCGTGACCGTGACCACGACCGACGGGAGCGAGCTCAAGGGCACGAAGGTCGTCGTCACGTTGCCGCTCGGTGTGCTCAAGAACGGCGACGTCGCTTTTCAACCCTCGCTGCCGCCGCGCAAGACCGACGCGATCGGGCGCCTGGGCGTCGGCGCCTTCGACAAGGTCTACCTCGCCTTCGCCCGCAGGTTCTGGCCCGACGACGCGACGTGGATCGAGTCGGTGGCCGACGATGCGCGCGCCTGGCCGACGTTTTTCAACCTAAGCAAGTGCGAGTCGCGCCCGCTTCTCGTGGCGTTCAACGTCGGCGCGTTCGCGCGCGGGCTGGAAGCGCAGAGTGACGCGCAGGTGGTGGCCGGGGCGATGAAGGTGCTGACTACCATCGGCCGGCGGAACAGCTGGAAGACCACCGAGCCGACGGCCATTCGCGTCACGCGATGGGCGGCCGACCCCTTCGCGCGCGGCTCTTACTCCCACGTTCCGGTCGGAGCCTCGCTGGCCGACTTCGACCTGGTTGGAGAGTCCGTGAACGGTTGCCTGTACTTTGCCGGCGAGGCAACCTCCAGCCAGGACTACATGACGGCTCACGCGGCTTACCTGTCGGGCGTCCGCGCCGCGCACTCCATCACGCACCCAACCTCATGAATTAATTATGACAATCGACCATCTGCTTGTCAGCCGATTCTTCGATTGGTAAGAAGCCCCGGCTTTCTAAAACCCCCCGATCCGACGAGGCCGACCCGATGCTCAAGCTTCTCGCCCCGCTGCTCCTTTGCCTTTCTGCCGGTGGTCCGGTTCTGGCGGCAACCGCCGAACAAGCGGCAGCCGACTACGGCGAGCTGAGCCAGATCCCGGCCAAGTACGAAGTCATCGGTACCGTTTGCGAGTATCTCGCGGCGATCCGCCTGCGCGACCAGTACCCCGAAGGCCGCTTCACGATCGAAGTCGGCATCGAGTACCGGATTCACGGCCGCGTCATCGGTGAAATCGACGTCGTCGTCTTCCGGCGCAGCGACATGGAAGCCGTCGCGGTGGGTCAAGTCAAGTGCCGGCACCATTTGCAACGCGCCAGTCACGACGCCCACGAGCAGAACGAGCGCTTCGAGGACGCCATGGCTAGCCTGCGCGCGACGCAGGGCGCCGCTACGTTCCGTTCGACGTCCAAGCCGGATCTCGTCGTCCTGCAAGCGAACATGGACGAAGTCGCCACCTTCGTCACCGCGTCGCAAGACGGCGGCA
>JAYVBB010000704.1:0-4201 GCA_043750715.1 Pseudomonadota bacterium
GGTGGTAGGGTCGGTCATGTTCAATCATCCAAAGGGTGGGGAAAAATCGTTTTTAATTTTTACGATGTGAATATATTAAAAATGCACAAGGCGCGAGCCCGCCGTCAGCTCGCCCTACGGCCTTCTCAACAGCCAAATCGACCGGGCTGCGGTATCAAAATGACGTCGTCGGTCCACTTTTGTGCCCTGCGAGCCGCCCGGGAGGCGCCAAGGGCCGGACCCAACGCCCGAGAAAGCCTGGCACCGAATTTGCTCCGACGACGGTTCGAGCCAAAAACCCGGACCATGCCTTTAGGAAGCCGCAGCGTGTCGAAGCATCACACCGTCTTCACGAGAATCCTCCTCTCCGCGGCCCTCCTCGTCCTTTTGGCGGCGGTCGCCGCCACGCCCCGGATCGCAGGACTGGTGCTCGCAGCCGACGGCACGCTCGACAATCCCGCGACCATCGCCGAGCTCCAGCACGTCCGCCTCGCCCTGGTGGCCTTGGGGATCCTGCTCCTGACGACTCGGTCCTGGCTCGTCACCTTGCTGACGCGGCACCCGAACGTCGTCGCCCTGGGACTCGGCTGCACCTTCTCGCTGGGTCTGTTCGCTTGCGCGGAGCTGTTCCTGGCTCTCCGTTCCTCGCACACGGAGCCCGCGACCATTCTCCATGCATCCGACGGGCGCGAGCCCGCGATCGTTCCCGACCCGGTGCTGGGCTACAAGCCCCTCCCCTCGTCGCAGATCCGCGCCAAGCGCATTCTCGGCGGCCGCACCCTGTTCGAGGCGACTTACACGCAGAACGCGGAAGCGCGCCGCATCGTCCCGCCGGTCGCCTCGGCCGCCCCGCTCGACGGGTCGGCGAGGGTCGCGCTGTTTTTCGGATGCTCCTTCACGTACGGCGAAGGCGTTCAGGACGACCAGACGCTGCCTTTTTTCTACTCCGTGGACCGGGGCAACACGCGCGCGATCAACCTCGGCTATAACGGCTACGGCCCGCAAAACATGCTGGCCTTGCTCGACGACACCGCGGCCCTCGCCAGCCTGCGCACCGAGATCGGCACCGCACCCGCCGTCGAAACGATTTACACGTTCATCGACCACCACGTGAAGCGTTCGAGCGGAGCGCTCTCGGTGATGCACTACGGCAAGGACCTTCCCGCCTACGAGCTCGACACCCAAGGCGACGTCGCTCGCGTCGGCACGTTCGCCAGCCGGCGGCCGCTCGTGACCCCGCTGCTCCGGGCCCTGAGTCTCAGCCGCGTCTTGAGCGCCATGCACGTCGACTGGCCGCTTTCCGTCTCGCACGACGATCTGGCTCTCACCGTCGCTCTCATCGCGAAGTCTCGGGATCGGCTCGCCGCCGCGTTTCCTGGCAACGGATTCCACGTCTTGCTGTATCCTGGCACCAGACTCGCCGACCGCTTGATCCCGCTGCTGCGAGGGAAAAACCTCGACGTGCTCGACTACACCCGTGCCGCCTTTGGATGGAATCCCGAAACCATGGCCATTCCCGTCGACCTGCACCCCAACGAGCGCGGCCACGCCTACGTAGCCCGCCGGCTCGCCGACGACCTGGCCCGGGGAGACGCGTCCCATGCACCCGTTGCTGAAACGACTCACTGACGCGGCCTCCGCCGCTCTCGTCGCACTTGCGGTTTGCGGCACGGCAGGCGCTGCTCCGGACGCCGACGCCACGCGCCCGATCAAAGCCGCCGTCTCCGCGGACTACTACCCGATGATCTACCCCGCGGCGAAAGGCAAGATGCAGGGCACCGACGTCGAATACCTCGAGGCGCTGGCGAAGCAGCTGAAACGTAAGATCGAGTTCATCCCCGTGACGTTCGCCTCCCTCCTGCCGGGCGTCGCCACGTACAAGTACGACCTCGGCGTCGCGGCCATGGACGTCGTGCCGCCTTCGGACAACATCGAATACGTCGAATACTTCACGCTGCCGGATGCTTTGGTCGTGAAAGAGTCCAGCGCGCTGAAAGCCGGCCCGAAGCTCGACCTGACCAAAGCAGCCATCGGCTCGGAGACGGTCGCCGCCGCCCGCGAGTTCTACGCCAACGAAGTGGCGGCCGGCCGGGTCCTGAAGTCGCGTGGCTTCGAGGGCGAGCCGGCGTTGATGGACGCGCTCGAACGCGGCTATGTCGACGCCGTCGTCCTGCGGCTTCCCGCCGCGATCGAGCGCACGAAAAAGAGCGGCGGCAAGCTCCGCATCCTCGCCCACGGCATGTGCAGGCAGCCGCTCGGCATCGCCGTCCCCAAGACCTCGACGGGTCTGGTGAAGCTGATCCGCGAAGCCGTGCTGGCGTTGCGCAAAGACGGCACCACCGCCAAGCTCGAGGCCAAGGCCGAAGGGCTGATGCTCGAACAGCTCAAAGCGAAGTAGCGTTCAGTCGGATTTTTCCGGCTTTTCCGCTTTGTCTGCTTTGTCTGCTTTGTCTGCTTTGTCGGCTTTGTCGGCTTTGTCTGCCTTGAGCTTTTTCGCCGCGGACGACTGCGCGACGGTCTTGGGCAATTTCTTGACCAGCACTTTGTCGACACGGCGGCGGTCCATGTCGACCACCTCGAAGCGGTAGTTCCGCCATTTGAAGGAGTCGCCCGTGCGCGGAATCCTTCCGAGCTTGGACATGACCATGCCGCCGAGCGTCGTGTAGCTGCCGTCCTCGCCCGGGAGCTTGCGGATTTTCAGCAGCTCCTTCAATTCCATGATGGAGAGACCGCCGTCGACGAGCAGCGAACCGTCCTCGCGCTCGACGACGCTCGGATCGTGCTCGTCGTTGGCCGCGCCGACGTCGCCGACGATCGCTTTTAGAAGATCGTTGGCGGTCAGCAGGCCCTCGACGCTGCCGTGCTCGTTCAAAACCAGCGCGAAGTGGGAATTGCTCTGCTGGAGCTTCTCGAGCGCCTTGAGCCCGGGCAGGTTTTCCGGCACGTAAAGTGGAGACTGCATCGTCTCCTTCGGATCGGCGGGTTTTCGCGCCATGAGCCGGGCCGCCAGGGGTTTGATCGAGGTGACTCCGATGATGTCGCCGCGCGGGCCGCCGACCACCGGGAAGTAGCTGTGCCCCGTCGCGATGACTTTTTCCCAGACGGCGGCGCTGGACTCGCCTTCGTGAAGAAAGACCATCTCGTGCCGCGGCGTCATCAGGTCGCGCGCCAGCATGTCGCCCAAGCGGAGCACGCCGATCATCATGTCCTGCTCGGCTTCCTTGACGACGCCGGCCTCCGCGGCCTGGCCGATGATCATCTTCACTTCCTCTTCCGTGATCGTCGGGCGCGCCAGCTGCGGCAGACGGAAGAGCGTCACGACTCCTGACGCCGAGAGCGTCAGCAAACGCACGAGCGGGTAGGAAACTTTGGCGACGAGCCGCATCGGACGCGCCACGAAAATCGCGATGCCTTCGGCGTTACGGAGCGCCAGCTGCTTCGGGACGAGCTCGCCGATGACCAGCGAAACGTAAGTGATGCCGGTGATGACGATCGCGACCGAGATCCCTTCCGCGTGCTCGCTCAGATAGGGAATGCCGGCGATCCGGATCATGAGCTCGTGGACGAGCGTGCTGTCGCCGAAGGCGCCGAGGCCGATGCTGACGATCGTGATGCCGATCTGTACCGACGACAGGAACGGCCCGGGGTTCTCCGCCAGCTTCAGCGCCGCCCGGGCGCCGCGCCGGCCCGAGTTGGCCAAATGCCTGAGCCTCGTCTTGCGCGCCGACACGACGGCCATTTCGGCCATCGCCAGGACACCATTGATCAAGATCAAACCGAAGACGATCAGCAGCTGCGCAGCGAGGTTCATTCCCTTCGTTGTATAAGACCGCGCGCGGCGACGACAGGGTTTTTACGGGGGCAATGCTTTGGTTATGGTAAGATTGAGGCCTTTAACGTCGCCTTCTCATGGCAGTTTTGGTAATTCCAAAACGTGATCTTATTCCGCCCATCCATCCGGCTCGCAGGCCTTTGCTGCCTTGCGCTCATCGCCCTCCCCGCGTGTGTGTCGACGCCGGAGCCGGCGACCTACGGCATTCAGGCGGAGCACCAGAGCTACGTGCCGGCGCGCACGGCAATTCTCCCGTGCCGGGTGTGGCCCGAAGGGGCACGCTACAAGAAGCTGCCGCTCACGTCCGCGAAGGATCAGGAGATTCAGGCGCTATGCGCCGCGGTCGACGAGTACGTGCTCGACGCTTTCGACAACCAACCCTACATGAAG
>JAYVBB010000705.1:0-4020 GCA_043750715.1 Pseudomonadota bacterium
GCGGCCGCACTCACGGCATCCGGCGACGTCGCGATCGAAATGGCGTTCAACGGCGCGCCGGTCGACGCGACTTGGAGCGTCTACTACGCAACCAGCGGCACCGCGACCAACGGCACGACGATCGAGATCGACCTACCCGTCTCGCAGACGAAGATCGTCTGGGACACGACCGGCGTCGCCGCTGGCGACTACTATCTCTACGCGGTGCTGAAGACCGCGACCGACACGGGCCGGAGCAACGCCGGCGTGACCATTACGGTCGCCGAAGCGGGCGAGGGCGAGGGCGCCACGCCGGGCGGCAACGCGAAGCCGACGCTCGCGCTCGACTTCCCGAACGGCGAGAACGTGTTCGTTGCGGGCACGGCGCAGGCGATCAAATACACCGCTGCCGACGCCGACTCCGACGCGCTGAAATACAGGATCGAATACAGCGCCGACGGCGGCGCGACGTGGACCCAGATCGCCACCGACGTCGCCGAGACGACCTACGACTGGGACGTCGCGGGCCTGGTCCAGGGCATCAATTACCGCGTCCGCGTCTCGGCCGACGACGGCAACGGCGGCACGGTGCAGACCCAGTCCGCGAAGTCCTTCGGTGTCGCGACGACTCCCATGACGTTCGCCGCTGGTTTTGGCGCCATGCTCACCCAGCGCTGCGCCGGCTGCCACGCCGCGGGCGGCGTCAACCAGGCGCAGTTCCGCTCGGACGATTTCGACCTCGCCGCCATCGGCGTCTCCGACAAGATGAACAACATCAAGGGACGCGTCGAGGCCGGCACGATGCCCCCCGCGGGGCCGCTCGGCGCGCCCGACAAGGCAATCCTGACGATGTGGATTTGGGGCGGCGGCCAGTAGGCCCGGAGGTCCCTTTTTCCAAATTTTATATGGGGATTTTGGCAGTCTTATGCTAAGACTAGTCATAATCCGTCACTATAATTTTCAAGCTTCGAACCGCAAAATTTCCCGTACGTTTGGAGAGGATCCATGATGATTCGCTTGCTTCGTTTGGCGGCGCTTGCTGCTTCGGTGCTGGCCGGACAGTCCGCGCTGGCAGGTCACTTCACGTGCCGCGTCACGTTGAGTGAAGAGGACGGCCTCAAGGCCGAGGAGACGTCGGACGCCCGTCACCTGATTTTCAAGATCGTCGAAACCGGCAACGGCTTGGCGGAAGTCCAGGTCGGCAGCGCCAGCGACCAAGGTGAAGTCGCCACGGGCGAGAAGCTGAAGACGAAGTTCAAGAACGCGCCGTTCCGCAAGGCGGACGACGGCAGTTACCAGCTCGACGCGACGCCTGACAACGCGGTCGACAGCGAATCCGCCGGCTGCAACAAGCGCCAGTACTATTACAACATTCACATGAAGCCGCGGGACGCCGGCGGCTTCAACGCCGACATCGAAATCACGCCGTTCTACCGCAAAGGCGAACAGGACGGAAAGTGCATCGCTTTTGCCGCGCCGGAACTGATCACCGAGTCGCACCGCGACGCCCTTTGCATTCGGAAGGACTGAGGAATACCCATGAAAGCCAAACTCTTCATCTTGACTCTCGGCACCGGCCTGACGTTCCTTGCGGTGAATTCCGCCTGTAAACCGCGCGAGCCTTCCGGCTCCTCTGCCGTCAAGGCCGACGGCGACGCCGCGACGCCCGCCGGCGCTGCTGGCGGCTTCGCCAAGTATTGTACGGGCGCCGACGTCGACGGCGGCGTGACGCCTAATTATGAGGACGACGACACCGCCAAGGCGGCCCGGATCCTCTCGGTCGTCAAGCCGACGAGCTACAAGCTCTATGCGGACATGATGGCGATGCACGGCGGCAAAGCGCCGACGGGTGTCCAGAAAGTGCCGAACCTCACCAAAGACGCCCACAACTTCCTGGTCTACCTTTGCGGCGAGTTCCGGGACAACCCGGCGATGATCGCGGCCAAAATCGCGTGGATCCACACCTTCAAGTTCGTGCAAACGGGCGGCGGAGTCGGCGGCCAGCCGAAGAGCTGCGCGCAAGTCAGCGACCCGGACTGGGACCAGAGCAAAGGGTCGCCGAAGGTCGTGCCGTTCAACACCAAGGATAGCCCTTGGTCGCAAATCTGCATCGAAGACTATGAGCCCTACATCCTCCTGTCGAAGCAGATCTTCGACTTCCGTGAAGCGGCGATCAGAAAACCGGGCGGCAAACTTCAGTATGAAGACGGCAGCCTGACCACGGGCCCGCTCAAGATCGGCTCTCGCAGCAACATCGACCGCTGGGTCCCCGCCTACTCGATCTGCGAAACCAAGTACATGTTCGCCAACTACGTCAAAGTCGGCAAAACCTTCGGCTCGGGCGCGGCAGGCTACACGAGCTACATGAAAGGCTTCGTCGGAGCCGACGGCAAAGGCGGCTTCAAAGCGTCTTGCTCGGCCGATGACCTCGCTTGGTACTACGACTTCCGCGGCGATTCGAATTTCAAGCCGAATACGCCCGAATCCAACGCCATGATTTGGATGGGCAAGGTCGCGGCCGCCATGTGCAACGGCCCCAAAGACAGCGAGCAGGACGGGACGCTCAAAGCGCGCGTGACCGCAAAACAAGGCATGTCGATGACGGACCAAGACTGTCGCGACTACTACGAGAAGCCGTTCGCCTCGCGCTACGGAGCCGCCCGCGCCGGCCTTGCTTCCTGGATCATGCACGACTCGTCCCTCGAGAAGACCTACGACGACGTGCCGGGTAAAAATGGTCCGGGAACTTTTTGGACGGTGGTGAACCACTCCTACGACAACCCGAACGACGTCTTCAGCCAAAAGGGTCCGTTCCTCTTCCGCGTCAAAGACAAGTTCGCCGGCGGCCAAAGCGGCAAGCTCCAGGCTCCGGGTTCCCCCGGCAAGTTCCTGCCGGGCTTCGAGCAGCGGATGGGCGACCCCGACTTTGGACTGGCGGCTCTCAGCGGAAAGACCGGAGAAGCACAAAAGCAATTCGTCTTCGAACGGATCCAGCGTTCCGTCGACCGCCACACCAACTGGTACGCCTCGGGATACGATCGGGCGCCGAACCTGCCGCTCGCTCACCCCGCCCGCTTCACGATCAACCAGGCGTACTCGCCATTCGTGGCTTCCAGCTACGAAATGAACCAGTCCAACGGTTTCGTGAACTGCGGCGTGACGATTCCCTGCTCCGGCAAGGAAGAGTTCGACGGCCACAAGCAGTGGATGTTCGTCTTCAAGGTTCGTAAGAAGAACCTGATGCGTCCGGAAGACATCGCGGCGGGCAACGTCACGCCCGATTTCCGTACGACCTGGTTCGACGAGACGGCCTTCGGCGACGACCGGCTCGCCAACTCCGAGCGCGCGCTCGACCGCCTCGGAACCGTCGTCGAGGACGAGCACTCCGACATTCTCTATCTTTGGAACATTCCTTCCGGCCAGTAGGCGGGAAACCAGCAAGAAGAGCCAGCCCGGGGCCATAGGTCCCGGGCTTTTTTGCAACTCAGCTTTCGATCTTCTCGACCAGCAGCTCGATGAGCTCCTCGGATTTGGCGAAGAACTCGTTCATCGTGTAGGTGTCGTCGAACCACTCGCGGATCGAGTCCTTCTCGCCCTTCTTCGACGCCTTGATGATCCCGTCGTAAGTGCCCGTGAGCTCGACCAGCCGCGTCGTCACGCCTTGCGAGGCCGGTGACGAGGCAGGGTATTTTTCGCGGAGATAACGCAACACGAAGTAGATGATCACCGGGTCGCGGCCGGCCGCGAGGTTGGACGCATCGGCGGCCGTCAGCGTGCCGTTCTCGATGCCCATCAACAGCCTCAGACTCTCTTTGATTTCCATTTGGACGCTCATCTTCTCTCCCGTCAAATCAGCTGGCAGCGGCGCAGCAAAGCGTCCGGGTCCGGTTCCCGGCCGCGAAATTCCTTGTACAGAGTCATCGGGTGCTCGGTGCCCCCGCGCTCGAGAACGGCGGAGCGGAAGCGGTCGGCCACCTTCCGCGAAAACACGCCCTCCTGCTTGAACAGCTCGAAGGCGTCGGCGTCTAGAACTTCCGCCCA
>JAYVBB010000706.1:0-1674 GCA_043750715.1 Pseudomonadota bacterium
GTCCTGAACGCAGCCCATTCGAGCCCGAATTTTATCGGAATACTGAGCGATTTTTTGGATCGACCTTGGACTTCGTGGCGGTATTGCAGCCGCAGAATGTCTGAGTCCTCGCCACCGAGCAGCAAAAGCGAATATTGATTGTAGAACGTCATCGCCAGCTGGGACGCCTCGTCCGCGTCACACCGTTTTGCCGCGGCCGCCAGGGCCAACTGGACGATCAACAAACCCTAAAAGTCACCGCATTTGCCGAAAAGGGCCTCTGCCTCGAGAACACGATCAAAGACGGAGATTTCGTCCTCGGTCAAAAGAGACTCGATGAGCTCAGCCAACTGGGAAAGGCAAACGAGACTCGGCGGCATGGACTTGAGGCGAATGTGGTGCCGTCGAATGTTCTTCGGCGCCTGAATTTGTCCTGCCAGATCGAATTCACAAGCTGCGATCAGGTAAAGCCAGGCTTTGAGTTTGGCCGGAGGATCAAAATCGGCCCGACCGCGTCCCATGACTCTGACCGTTTCCAGGCCTCCCCCACCCGTCTGCAAGCGGCTGACGGCGTCGTGCCAGTGGACCTTTGCTTGATATTCGCTGGTCTCGGGAAGAACGTCCTGCAGCAGCAGATTGGAAGGTCTGACGCCCACCGGGGGGCGGGATCCGCATCGCACGAACATCAGTCCCAAGTCGACGAGCTCGGGAGTCCGCCCGCAGGCTTCCCCATGCAGGAAACAGGCTCGGCTCCGTTCGGCCGTGCGGCTGAAGGCTAAGGCTTTGGGCAGCTCACCGTTTCGCGCCAAAAGCGACATCCAGACGTGAGCGAACCTTCGGCAACCAAGCGCTGCACTCGCTAGCAAGGTGTAGAAGCGCCGCAACAGGTCGAGCGCCCGGCGCCAATCCCCGTCGGCCGTCGTGAATTCGGCGAGCGCCAGGATACCCGACGCCAATTCCCTCGACTCGCTCCGAGGGGTCGCTTTCAAGGTTTCGAAGAGATCATCAAGAACGAGGCGTTGGCTACGCAGCTCTTCCGGATCCTCACGGCGTTCCGCCAGAATCGTCTCGGCAAGCCGGAATTTATGCCGTAGAAATTTCGCGTCCAGCGCGTCGAGATCCCGGTAGCTGCTGACAGCCTCGCGGAACGTCAGGAGGATTTTGGCTTCGTTGGACATTTGAGGCATTGATCGGACGGCTGCCTTCGAACTTGACAGGACTCCGAGCAATGCCTTTGACATCGCGGAGTTGAGTCTCAGAAGCCATTCCGATATTGGGCATAAACTGGGACTTCGCACTGAAGAAGCCGGGGACCGTTGATCGCGACACGCACGGCCGAGACATTGCGGCCGGCGAGATCGGCAATCGCAAACCGGCCGCCGCCGAGCGCCGCTGCACCATAGTAATAGCCGCCCACGACCGTACCGGCCCCGAGCACTTCGGCGCCTTGGCAAAATCCCGGAACGACTACGCGCAAAGCAGTAAGCTCTGCGCCAAACGGTATGGCGAGGTCGAGCTGGTTCTGAAAGCCGCCGCGGTAGTCGACGACCCCAAGAAATTGTTCTTGCCCCCCTTGCGTGCTCCCCGGGCCGGCAAAGGCGTAAAGCGTGCAATCCGCGGTCGCCCAGTCTTCTTGGTGAAAGAGGATGTTGATCGCAAAAATCACACCCTCGGGGATGGCATACTCGGCGTTGG
>JAYVBB010000707.1:0-10714 GCA_043750715.1 Pseudomonadota bacterium
CGTGATCTGGCCCAGCGACTTGGCCGCGAGCAGGGCCAGGAGCTCGGGATTGGTGTAGAGCTCGGACCGCGCCCCGTCGACGTCGAGAACCTGCTGGCGGTTCTCTTTGAAGAAGTTGACCACGGTGTCTTTCCGCCAGGCCATCGCCGGATCGCCGTCCACGAGCGCGGTCAGCTCGGCCTGCAGTTCGTCGAGGCGCACGACCAGGGGCTTCTTCCGTTTCTGGAAATCCTCGTAGATGTCGTCCTGCCAGCCGGAAAGGATGAACTTCATCCCAACGAGGACGCGTTCCTCGAGCATTTCGACGTAGCGATGCACGACGTCGAACATCGCGGGGTTACGCTTCATCGTGATGACTTGAGGCGGTGTGTGGTCATAGAGCTTTTTCGGCAGCCCCTTCAGGATGTGCCGACCCTGGTCGGCGATCCAGTCGTCGAACGTCTCGACGCTCACTTCCGCCAGCTGCAGGCCTTCCAGGAGCCGCTGCATGAGCCGTACGAGGCCTTGCTCCGGCACCACGACCTTCATCGCCCGTCCCTGGTAAAAGCGCGGCCGCTGATACGCCAGGAGCGCCATCCGGTGCAGCGCCACGGTCGTCTTGCCGCTGCCGGCTCCGCCGAGAATCAGCAGCGCGCCGTCGTCGTCTCGGTTTAGGATTTCGAACTGCTCCGGGTCGAGCAGGGCCGAGACGTCCGGGAGCTTCCGGTTCTTGCCGGAGGTGGCGAACTGGTTGACGTTCACGGCCTTGCCGGCCCCGCCGGTGAGCTCGGGCACGCCGTCGCCTCGGTAACGCCGCCATTCGCCGCCGCGTTGGCGGACGAGGTTGAAGTCGGGACCCGAGATGCCGGTGAGTTCGCCGATGTCGAAGGTTATGACTCGGCGCATTTCCATGATTCCCGCGGCGATCCGCCCGGGGAGCTGCATCTCGAAGTCGTCGCCTTCGCGGAAGCTGAAGAAGACCTTCGCCAGGGCGGCGTTCCGCCAGTCGATGATCGTGACGCCCTTCTTGGTGTCGATGAAGGTCTGATACCCGATCAGGATGTCGCGCGACTTGCCGTCCTCTTCCAGCCGCACGTGCGCGAAGTAGGGAGCCCGCATGTCCGGGAGCTTCTTGGTGAAGTCCCGGGCTGCGAGGCTGTGGTGCGTATACATCTGCTGGAAGAGCGACGGCAGGTCCCGCTCGCTCGCCGTGATCGCCTCGTCGCGCAGCTCCACGAGTTGGGCGGCAAGCGCGCTCATGTCCGGGGCTTTGGCTAACGCCTCGTCCCGGACGGCGAGCTTGACCTTCTCCTGCAGCGCCGACTCTTCGGCGATGATCGCCAAATCCTCGGGGGTCAAAGCATCAGGTGGCAGTTGATCCATCAGAGGACCAACATACCACAACCCCCTAAGGACGGCATGCCGTCAGTGAGCAGCACCTTGAGGAACGACCGGCGGTTTGGCCTCGATCGGCGAACCCATGCCCGTCACTTCGAGATCCAAGGTCGCCTTCAGCACCTCGGCGGCGTTCTCGACGAAGACGAACTGGAGCTTGGCCTTGATTTCTTCCGGCACGTCCTTCAGGTCCTTCTGATTTCGCTTCGGCAGAATCACCCGCTCGATGCCGGCCCGGTGCGCAGCCATCACTTTTTCCTTGATCCCGCCGACCGGCGTCACGGCACCTCGCAGCGTGATCTCGCCCGTCATGGCCAGAACCGGGCTGACCCGGCGGCCGGTAAACAGAGAAGCCAGAGTGGTAAGCATCGCCACGCCCGCGGACGGTCCGTCCTTCGGGATCGCTCCCGCCGGCACGTGGATGTGAATGTCCTTCTTGTCGTAGTCGAAGCCCGGCACGTAAGCTGGCAGGTTCGACCGCACCAGCGACAGCGCGATTTGCGCCGACTCCTTCATGACGTCCCCGAGTTGCCCGGTGAGCGTCAATTTGCCGGATCCCGGCATCAGGCTCGCCTCGATGAAGAGGATCTCGCCGCCCATCGGCGTCCAGGCCAACCCCGTGACGACGCCTGCCGGCACCACCCGTTCCGCCACTTCGTGAACGAAGCGCTCCTGGCCCAAATGGTCTTCCAAGTCGTTGAGCTCGACCGTCAGCTGGGTACCGCTGGCTTCCAGGATTTTCTCCGTCATCGCCCGGATCACTTCCGAAATCTTCCGCTCGAGCTCGCGCACGCCCGCCTCACGGGTGTAATGCGTGATGATGCGCATCAGCGCATCGTCGGCGAAGCGCAGCTGCTCGGGCTTGGCCCCGTGCTCCCCGAGCTGCTTCGGAATCAAGTGATTCTTGGCGATGTGGAGTTTCTCGGCCGTCGTGTAGCCTGACAGGTCGATGACTTCCATCCGGTCGAGCAAAGGTCCCGGGATCGTTTCCAGGTTGTTCGCCGTCGCGATGAAGAAGACCTTCGAGAGGTCGAACGGCACGTCCAGATAGTGGTCGTGGAAGTTCGCGTTCTGCTCGGGGTCCAGGACCTCGAGCAAGGCACCGGCCGGGTCGCCGCCGTAGCCGCGGCCCATCTTGTCGATTTCGTCGAGCACGAAGACGGGGTTGTTCACTTCCACCCGTTTCAGGGCCTGGACGATCCGGCCCGGCATGGCGCCGATGTACGTGCGCCGGTGACCCCGGATTTCCGCGTCGTCCCGGACGCCGCCCAGGCTGACGCGCGCAAACTTGCGGCCTAGCGCCTTGGCGACGCTTTGACCGAGGCTGGTCTTGCCGACCCCCGGCGGGCCGACGAAGAGCAGGATCGAGCCGCGCTTCTCGCCTTTGAGCTTCATCACGGCCAAATGCTGGATGATGCGTTTTTTGATCTTCTCCAGACCATAGTGGTCTTTCTCGAGGCTCTGGCGCGCCGCGTCGAGGTCGAGGTTGTCGTCGGACGACTTGTCCCACGGCATGGCGCAGAGCAGGTCCAGGTAGTTGCGGATGACGTGGGCCTCGGGCGACGAATTGCCGATGTCGGAGAGGCGTTTGGCCTCCTCGAGCGCGACTTTCTTCACGTCGTCGGGCATCTTGGCGGCAGCGATCTTGGCGGCGTAGTCCCCGGACTCCTTGTCCGTGTCGCCGTCGCCGAGCTCTTCGCGGATCGCCTTCATTTGCTCGCGAAGCAAGGCCTCGCGCTGCAGTTTGCCCATTTTGGTGGACAGCTTTTCGCGGATCTCCGTCTGGAGCTTCAGCGATTCCTTCTGGACCTGCATGAGCTCGAGGAGCTTGAGCGAGCGCGCCCGCAGCGAGAGCATCTCGAGGAGCTCCTGCTTCGCGGCCAACGTCACGTCGATGTATTCGCTGCAGAGATGCGTCAGCAACGCGGCGTCGTCGATGCCTTCGATCAGCTCGGCGACCCGGCGGGTGTCGCCCGGGATCATCGCGAGGATGTCCTTGGCGAGCGATTTGATGCTGTCGGTGAGCGCGGTCAGCGTCTTGTCGTCGAGGTCGCGGACGTCGGCCAGGGTTTCGGCCTTGGCGACCAGCATGCCGTTCTCGTCCTTCAAATCGGTGACGTGGACGCGGGAAACGCCGCGGACCAAGACCTGGTAGCCGTGCTCGGAGGAACCGCGGATCTTTTCGATCTTGCAAAGGGTGCCGACGCGGTAGAGGTCCTCGACCCGGGCGTCGCCCTCGTTCTCTTGCTTCTGGGCAATGGTGATGATGTAGCCGTTGGTCCTGGCCGACTCGATGGCCGCCACGCTCTTGGGTCGGCCGACGTTCAGAGGCAACGTGGTCCCCGGGAAAAGGACGACGTTTCGAGCGGCAAGTACCGGGAAGGTCTTGGATTCGATCGGTTCCATGAGAAATCCTTTATGTGCGCCGGGCTGACCCACTCGGCTTCTTGCAAAGATGGGGCCGGTTGGCAACCTGTCAAGGTAAGCCAAACCCGACCGATAAAATTGGGGAGGAGTACCTTTTGGCCATCAAAAAAACCCGCGCAGTGAACGCCACACTTGCGACAGCCGTCGGTCACGACGAGGCCGCCGCGAAAGGCCCGTCGCTGCTTGCCCGTATGACGCCGAAATGGCTCACGGACTTGCCGCGCAGTGTCACCCAAAATGAAGCCAAACTGTACTACACGCGCCTTGCCGTGCCGATCATGGGCGGCCTCTGCCACATGGTTCTGCTTTTGGTCTATCTGTACATCGACGTCCCCAGCATGGCTTACGTCAATGCCGTGTCGATCGGGATCTTCGCCGTCGCTGCCGTGCTCGTCCGCCTGGGGTGGCACTACGCCGGCATCATCCTGTCGATTTTAGAGGCAGGCATCCATACGCCGCTTGCCACGTTTCTCCTCGGACCGGGCGCCGGCTATCTCATCTTCAACTTCATCATCGCGATGTGCGCGGCTCTCACTTTCCCGGCGGCGCAAAAGCGGGAGCGGGGCATCACTCTTGCTTATGCCTTCATCGCCTCGGCCATCGTAATCTACGTCACTTACAATAAGACTCCGGTCATCATGCTCGAAACCTGGCAGCTCAACACCGTGTTCTGCCTCATTGCGACCAGCACCTACTTCAGCCTGGTCGGCTTCGCCTACCACTTCGTCAACGCCAGCGACGCCGCCGAGCGACGGATCGAGCACGAGCTGAAGCGCTCCGAAGCGCTGCTTCTCAACATTCTGCCCGCGCCCATCGCCGCCAAGCTGAAAACCAACCCCGGAACCATCGCCGACAGCTTCGAGCAGGTCACGGTGCTGTTCGCCGACATCGTCGGCTTCACCAAGCTCTCTGCCGTCTCCCCCGGAGCCGAGATCGTCGAGATGCTGAATGACATCTTCTCGACCTTCGACCGCATCGCCGCCCAGCACGGCCTCGAAAAGATCAAGACCATCGGCGACGCCTACATGGTCGTCGGCGGCCTGCCGACGCCGCGCCACGACCACGCCGAGGCGGTCGTTCAGATGGCCCTCGACATGGTGGAAGCCATCAAAGGCGCCAAGGCCCAGGCCCGGTCCAAGATCGAGATCCGCATCGGCATTCATTCGGGTCCCGTCGTCGCGGGCGTCATTGGTGAGCAGAAATTCGCCTACGACCTTTGGGGCGACACGGTGAACACCGCCAGCCGGATGGAGTCCCACGGCCTCCCCGGCCAGATTCAGATCTCGGACCAGACGGCGGACCTCGTTCACGACTTCTTCGAACTCGAGTCTCGTGGCACCATCGAGGTCAAAGGAAAAGGCGAGATCAAGACCTGGTGGGTCAAGGCAGCCTATCCCGAGGTCGAGCACCAGCCGACCAGGAACATAGCTTGAAGCGATGAACAAGGCCGTGCAGGCCGCCCTCTACGGCGGCGAAAAGTTGAAAGCGACGTACCAGCGCTACGAGCGGTTTCTTCCCGCAGCGACGTTTTTCGCGGGAATGCTGTTCGACATCCTGACCCTGGGCCGGATCGACCAGCTCTCGAACCTCGTCCAGCTCGGCGTCTACGTCGTGATCTGCGGCGTCTTCCTCTGGTTCGAGATCGTCGACTCGAAGTTCGGTCAGTGGAAGTACCGGGACGAGGTCGTGCACTTCTTCCTCGGCAGCATGCTCAGCGCGTTCACGATCTTCTACTTCAAGAGCTCGTCGTTCGTCGGCTCGGCGATCTTCTTCCTCGTCATCGCGGCACTGCTGGTCGGCAACGAGTTTTCGACGCTACGGCGCCTCGGAGTGCTGGTGCGGACGATTCTCTTCGCCGTTTGCGCGACGTCCTACCTCTTCTGCCTCGTGCCGATCTGGTGGGGCCGCGTCGGCACCCTTCCCTTCCTCACGGCACTGGTCGCATCGGGCGTGCTGTTCGCTCCGTTCGCCTACCTCGTCTGGCGCAAGGTGGGCGACAAGGACCGCGTCATCAAGCAGGTGGTCTATCCGTACGCCGGGACGCTGGCGGCGTTTCTCCTCTTCTACTTTCTGCGCGTCATTCCGCCCGTGCCGCTTTCGCTCACTCACATCGGGATCTACCACGGCGTCGAGCGCGTCAAAGGCGGCTACCAGGTGACGATGAACCGACCCAAATGGAAATTTTGGCAGGACGGCGACCAAAGCTTCGCCGCGCGCCCGGGTGACCGCGTCTATTGCTACTTCAGCGTCTTCTCGCCCGGGGGATTCAAGGACAACGTCAAGATCCGCTGGCTCCACGACGATCCCAGACAAGGGTGGAAGAGCTCGGATGCCGTTCCCGTAGGCATCTCGGGTGGCCGGGAGGAAGGCTGGCGGGGCTTCGCGTTCAAGGCGAACTACGTTCCCGGGGACTGGCAAGTCCGCGTAGAGACGAGCGACGAGCGGGAAATTGGGCGAATTCACTTCACCGTCGAACCGGCAGACGCAGGCGAGCCCGCGGAAAATCGGACGGAAATGCTCTAGCCTCATTGGAGGCTTAGCATCAGCTACGCTAAAATGACGGGGTAGGACGTTCGTCCTGCTCATTTTTTTGGCACGCCAAATCGCCCCCGACCCGGAAGAGGACCGCTTGAGACAGCTGCTTCTGACTGCTGCCTGCGTCGTCACTTCGTTTCTGTGCCTCTCAGGTTGTCGCAAGGACGACAAAAAAGACGAAGCGGAGCCAGCGCCGGCGGTGCAGCCGAACCCGCGCGACGAGTTCGGGCTGACGGCGGAAGAGAAGCGCTGGTGGGTCGAGAAGACCGCGCGCCTGCTCCACAACGGCCAAGGCCTGGCAGACGACGCGGAAGTGACGCGGCTCTCGCAAATGGGCTACGACGACGTCGTCAACGAGCTGATCGCCGACGAGCGCTTCTTCGACGTCGCGACGGACTTCAATTTCTACTACCTCGGGCTGAAGTCGGACAACGTCGGCTATCCGAAGCCCGGCGATCTGCTTTCGGCTTTCGCCAACGTGATGAGCGTGCCGCATGCGCTCGAAGGGGCGATGCGCCTTAGAGAAGGCGGCGACTACCTCGGCATGCTGCAGGCGGACTCGCGCGTCTTCGCGGCTCCGCTCGGGCCGGTCATCGACTTCGAGACGGGAAAACCCGCTGAGCATCCCGAGGCAATCCGCCAGGAGGCATACCAAAAGTTCGAGCAAGGCATCGACGAGCTCGTTGGAATGGTCCAAGCCGACCCGTCGCCCATTCCCGACAGCCAGTTCTGCGACTACTTTTTCTCGGCCGCATCCCTCGATACCTTCGAGCTCGGCATTCCCGACCAGTTCAGCTCGGCGGCCCGGTCTTTCCCCGTCATCGCCGCGATCAAAGCTCACTGCGGCGAGGTCCGCGTCGACCCGGAAGTGATGGTGCCGCTCCTCGGCGAACTCAAGGCCAGCTTCCGTGACCTCGTCGCTTACATGAACACCTTCGAGCCCGCCGTCTACTTCCCGCAGACCCTCAAGGATGTGAGAGAGATCGACTTCAAGCGCCTGAACATCGAAGACAATCGTCCCCGCATCGCCATGGAATGGTTCTGGAACACGCTCCCGAACTCCTCGACCAATTATGACAGGAAGCGCGCCAACTACGTGCTGAAGCGGTTCTTCTGCGACGATCTGACGCCCGTCAGCGTGCTGCTTCCGAAGGACCACGCCGAAGGCAAGCACGCCGCCGACCCGGGCTGCCAGGCCTGCCACTACAAGCTCGACCCGATGGCCGGCTTCTTCCGCAACGTCGGCGGTGGAGGCTTCGACTTCACCAAATTCAAGGGAGAGACGACGATCTTCTTCGACGACGGCGCGCAGAAACTCCTTTCGGAATACGTCGAAGCATGGAAAGCGCCGGCAGGGAGTGGCCGCACGTGGGACGTCGGCTACGTGCGCTCGACCACCCACGCCGAGCTGAACAGTTACGCCGCACATCCGGAAAACCCGGAGTTTGACGACCTCTTCACGATGATGCAGAGCGCGCCCGAAGTGAAGCAGTGCCTGGTGCGCCGGATGTTCGAGTATTTCGTCGGCCCGGACCAGGTCGTCGACTCGGGCTACCTCGAGCACCTGACGCAGAAGTTCATAGCCAGGACCGCCGAGCAAAACTCGACGGCCGCGTTCAAGGACACCGTCACATCGCTGGTGACCAGCGCGACGTACCGTGTCAAGGACCCGGTTTCGGAGGAATGCTACGACCGGGCCCCGGACGACGCGACGCCGGAAGCCGACCGGCCTCCGTGCCGCGTCGCCTTCATCCTGCAGAAAAACTGTGACACCTGCCACAAAGGAGAAGGCGCCGCGGGCGGCCTCGACCTTTCGCGCTGGGGAATCCAAGCGGACGGCAAAGCAGGCTTCTCGCACAAGGGCGAGGACGGCCAGCCCGTCGCGCCGTCTGAGAGCCTGAAGCGGATCTATGACCGCATGGTGTCGACCGATCCCGAGCTCCGCATGCCGCTGAACCAGGAGATTTCGGTCGCCGACCGCGACACGCTGTTCCTGTGGATCAACAAGACTCTGGAGGCCGGCAAATGAAGATGCTGCTCGCAACCGTGCTACTGGGCCTCGCCGTCGCCGCCTGCCAAGGGGCACCGGAGGCAAAGAAGAACGAGAATCATCACGCGGCGGACGCCGTGCCCGCGCCGGGATCCGCCGCGGAAAACGACGCGACCGGCACCTACCGCGGCTACGAAGAAATCAATCGCATGGTAAATGAGCGGATGTTCGCGCGGAGCAACGCGCTCGCGCTTCGGGAGTACGTCGAGGAAGCGCCGGTGCTCGACAACGTCTTCGAGCTGGGCAAACCGACGCTCAAAGACCTGCTGGGCGTTTACGACGGCGACGGCCTCCGCGTCGGCCTGAAGAACGGCACCCCCAATTCAGTCAACATGCTGCTCTGGTACATGGCGATGGACGGCCTGGCGAGCGAAATGGCGCTCGGCTGCGACGGCGAGGACGGCGCCCACTTCCAGCTCGTCGACGTGCAAACCAGGATGACCGATCTCGTCAACCGGATCTGCGCGACACCCGACGCCCAAGCGAAAGACGAAGACACCCTCCGCGAGTTGTGGAACACCGTCATGCGGTCGGACGCGCCTGAGACCGAATACCTGGCCTGGCGCAACTACGTCACGGGCGGCAGTTTCACGGAAACCGGCTCCCAGGCCGTGCATTCCATGCTGCTCGCGATGCTCTACAACCCGCACTTTCTACTGAAGAAGTGAGGCACCCCATGCAACAGCTGAATCGCCGCCGCCTGATCTCGCTTGGTTCCGCCTCCGCGGGCGTAGTCTTGGTGAAGGACTTTCTGCTGCCGGCCAAAGCCGCGGCCGCGGAGGCCGACCCCCACTTCTTCCTCCAGATCGTCTTCACGGGCGGAATGGACGCGTCCTACTCGTTCGACGCCCGGCCTCTCGCCATGACGGCGGCTGGCCTCCAAGTGAATCACGGCGGTGCGTCACCGATCCTCTACCGAGGCAGCAACGGCCAGGAAACGTGGATGGCACCCTACGCCTCGCCACTTCGGAGCCACCTGAGCGACCTCACCGTGCTGAACGGCGTCGTAATGATGCCGGCCTTCGACGGCCACGACAACAACATCGGCTTTCTGATCTCAGGCAATCCCTTCGGTGGCGACTCGATGATCCCGCATCTGAACGAAGGCACGGACAAGCTGCCGCTCGACTACGCCCAGGTCGGCAAGGGCCGCCTGCTGACGCAGATCACGAACTCCGAAAATTCCGTGCCGCTCAACGCCACGTCCGCGAAGGCGTTCGCCGAGCGCATCCAGGGTGTGCAGGGCCTCGGCGAAGCGACGTCGCTCAAGACCTTCCTGCTCAACCGCATGCTGGTGAACGGCCGCGGCGCGGGCAAACTCTCGGCAGCTTCCCGCGCCATGGCCGACGCCTTTCAACGTATGCCGCCGCTCGCCGAATCGCTCAAGACGATGGAGATCGACGACCGGAATCCGGATGAGATCGCCCAAGCCACGAGCCTGATCACCGCGTTGTTCAAAGGCAACGTCACCCGCGGCGCGATGTTAGTCTTCGACACCGACTTGAGCCAGACCCAGAACCTCGACAATCACGACACGCAAAGCGCCAAAGCGATGCCGACCGTCATGACGCAGCTCATGACCCAGCTCGCGGGGGTCTTCGACGCGCTCAAGGCGACGTCCTACGACGGCACCCGCAGCCTGTTCGACGTCACGACGGTGGTCGTCGGCTCGGAGTTCGGCCGGACGATGCGCCAGAGCTACCGGCCGCTCGAAGAGTCGGGGACCGATCACAACCCGCTCACGAACACGATCCTCGTTGCGGGAAAAGGCATCAAAGGCGGCCAAGTCATCGGCCAGTCGGACTTCCAGACCGCCGAAGAGGCGCTTTCCGGAGCCCACACGAGCTTCGATCCCGAGAAGCTCAAAGTCATGGGTCGGCCGTTTGATTTCGCCAAGGGCATGCCCCGCGCCGACCTGCCGAAAGCCTACCAGGCGACCGATTATCTGACGTTCTCGAGCATCGCGAACACCCTCTATAAGTTGTTCGAAGCCAAGGACGAGCATCTGCGCGCCATCGAAAGAAATGGCCCGCCGGCAAAGGTGCTCGGCGGGCTCATCAGCTAGAATCGTCATTCCCAGCGTTGCGAAGCAGCGCGCTGGGAATCTAGATGCCCAGCGGGTCGCGACGCGCCCCTGGGCATGACGTTCCTACCGGCAACGACGGTGGTAGTAGTAACGGTAGCCGTAGTACGGGCCGTCGTTATAGTAGTCGCGGTAGCACGAGACCGAGTAACGCACGTACGAGCCGTAATAGTAATACGTCGGCTGGTAGCTGTAGTAGTAGTTCCGTTGCCAGCCGCAGCTGTTCCGGCCGTACCAGCCGCTCG
>JAYVBB010000708.1:0-7379 GCA_043750715.1 Pseudomonadota bacterium
CTCGAGAAGATGATCGAAAGCAGCCTGTTCCGCGGCGACCTCTACTACCGCCTGAACGTCATGCCGATCACGCTGCCGCCGCTGCGCGACCGCCGTGAAGACATCGCCCCGCTCGCGGAATTCATGGTGCAGAAGTTCAACAAGCTGCATTCCCGCAACATCAAGGGCTTCGACAAGCGTGCCCTGGGTGGCCTCCGTCTCTACAGCTGGCCGGGCAACATCCGGGAGCTCGAGAACGTGGTCGAGCATGCCTTCATCGTCGAACACAGCGAGCTCATCCGCCTCGAGTCCCTGCCGGACCACATTCAGATGCTGGTCGGTGGCCTGAAGCCTGCGGCTGGTGGTCCCCCGATGCCGGGCGAGCCGGGAGCGAAGGACGGCGAGATGCTGACGAACATCTCCGAGCTGAACTACCCGCAACTCAAAGAGCGCTTCGAGAGAGAGTTCCTGATCCGCGCTTTGAAAGCTTTCGACGGCCGCGTCAACCAGACGGCCGAGCATACGCAGATGACGAAAGTTACGCTGCTGAGGAAGCTCGAGAAGTACGGCATCGACCCGAAGCAGTATCACCGGCATTGATCTCTAGACTCCCAGCGGCTCGACTTCGTCTCGCCTTGGAGTGACGAACATCGTCATTCCCAGCGGAGCGTTAGCGACGCGCTGGGAATCTAGAGGCTGGCTTTGAGCGTCGCCGCGATCTCGTCGATGGCTTCGTCGCTTTCGGCGAGGATGGCCATGCCCGAGACGAAGCCGTGGCCCATGCCGAGATAGCGGTGGGCGCGCGCGTCCACCCCTTGCGCGCGGAGGCGGTCGACGTACGCTTCGCCTTCCGAGCGTAGTGGATCGAACTCTGCCGTCAGCACGAGTGCCGGCGGCAGGCCCCTCAGATCTGGGGCCATGAGCGGCGAGGCGTACGGCGCCATGCCGTCGTTTTGGTCGCCAAGGTAGAACCCGCGCATGCGGATCATGCCGGTGCGCGAGATGAAGTAGCCTCCATCGCCGAAGAGCTGAATCGACTCGCCGTCGAAGTTGGCCAGGTTCAGAACGGGGTAGATCAGAAACTGGTAGGCGATCCTTGGCCCGTTTTCCGCGCGGGACCGCAACGCCATCGCCGCGGCGAGGTTGCCGCCTGCGCTGTCGCCGGCGACGACCAGGCGCGCCGGATCCGCGCCGAGCTGCTTCGCCTGGGAGTGAGCCCAAAGCAGCGCCGTGTACGAATCCTCTAGCCCGGCAGGGTAGGGGAACTCTGGCGCCAGGCGGTAGTCGACCGAGACGACGACGGCGCCGGCTTTGCTCGCGAGGAGGCGGCAAATCCGGTCGTGGGTGTCGAGATTGCCCGCGAAAAATCCGCCGCCGTGCATGAACATCATCAGAGGACGCCGATCGCCGGCTGCCGTCTTCGGGTCGTAAACCCGAATCGGGATGGCGCCGTGCGCGCTCGCCACGACGCGGTCGCTCGAGTCGACGCCGAACACGGGGTCCGGGCTCGTCGCCGCCCAGATCATCATGCGGTTCATCCGGGCACGCCATTCCTGGGGCGTCACGTCCCTGTGGCCACCCCATTGCAGGAATTTGAAGAAGACGACGAAGCGGGGATCGATGCGACCGCCGCCCGGTCCGAACGTCCCGTAATAAATCGATGCGCTGGCCGCTCCGCAGAGCAGGAAAAGGGCGAGGACCATGTAGCCGAAGAAACGTGGCATTTCGGTCATTCTAGCAAATTTTCAAAACGACGTCGCGGGGGCGCCGCGGGTTCCGCGTGAAGCTTCGTGATAAAATGGGAAGATGACCACCCAAGGTGACGGTTCTTATGACCAGGCCGAGCAGCTGGCTCGCCTGATGCGGCTGACGCGCGACCACGAGCTGTCGGAATCGACACGCGAGACGGTCAAGGCGTTGATGATTCACGCCCTGACGCCGGCGGTGCGGATTCCCGTCGCGACGCCGCGCGCTCCGGAGCCGCAAGTCGTCGTCCAGCCCGCATCCCCCTTCGAGCCGGGCCCCCGGAACGGGGCACAGCTCGAGCTTCGGTTGCGTCAGCTCGTGGAAGGCGACCAGAGCTTCGACCAGATGGAGGCCCCGGCGCTCGAGCTCTTCGCGCTGAAGCCCACCGCCGAGACCGCGGCGCGCATCGTCGAGCTGGCGTTCCTGCGCGGCACCGACGCCGAGATCGAATCGTTGATCGTCCGCTTCAAGAACCAGGCGAAGGATTTTTACCGGCACATGCACGCCGCGGTTCGGGCGCATCTGGTGGCTCGCCTTTGGCGCAGCGGCCAGGCCGACGCCCTGGCGACGCTGGCCTTCCGCGACCGCGACGAAGACTATCTACAGCCCATCGAGCGGCTGTTCGTCTTCCACAGCATGCGCGGCGCTCCCGACCATGCCACCCCTTATATTTACTTCCGCCGCTACCGTCGCGAGCTGCTCGACGCCGTCCTGGATCTCGGCGCGCACGTCGGCGTCACCACGTCGGCGTTTCTCCTGCTCGTCGGGAAGATGGCGGCCGAGCTGGGCTACGACTCCGACGCGCGAGAGCTCCTGGAGCAGATCGGTCCGGAGTCGGTCGAGCAGGACGAGGCGCTGCGTCTGCTCCTCGACGTCGCGGTCGAGCGCAACAAGGCGGGACGCAGTCACTACTCGGAGTTGCTCCTTCAGCATACCGAGCCCGGCGCCCGCCTGAAGCTCATCAGCCAGTTCTTTTCCGCGACCCGCGGCCTCGGCGGGTTCCGCGACAAGAACCGTCCGGCGCTGAACGAGCTCCTCCGAGCCCCGCTCGAATGGATCACGGAAGAACCCGATCATTGGGCGACGCTCTCGGAGCTGCTCTGCGCCAACCGGGACCTCGATCCCCTGCTGCCGAATCTCTTCGAGGTCTTTCGCCAGCACGCCCTGCGGTTTTTCGGCCCGGTGCTCGACGCCGCGCTTTGGCAGGGCCCGATCTCCATGCACGCCGACACGCCGCGCGACCGCTATTGGCGCGGCATGGCGCTCATTCACCACTACGTGAACTGCGGCCCGACGGCCGAAGCCTACCTCTGGGAAGCGCGCGACCTGGTGGCGCGGGCGAAAAAAGAATGGCGGGCGCCTCTCCCGTATTCCTGGCGCGACATCCACAAAGCGACCTTCTCCTGGGTCAGCAAGAACCACTACGTGCTCGAGGCCGACCGCGTCCGCATGCTGGAGCAGCTGCGCGTGGCGGTCGACACCGAGCTGGTCGCCTTGAGCGACGTCGAAGAATACGTGCTGAAGGCCGACCAGTCCCCGGCGGGCGTGCTGCGCTCGCTCGAAGGCGTCGCGGCGCAAAAAGGGGCGCACACCCTGGCGTTCCGCCTGGTGCTGAAGCAGGCCGCGCAGGCGCACCTGACCAACTCCGATCTCGACAAGCTGTGGACGCTCGCCAACGAGAAGAAGGACTCTGACCTCGCCTGGCGCATCGCGACGGTGAGTAACGCCCGCAAGTCTCTGGCTGCCCCGGTCCGTCACGCCTGGGAAATCTCCGGCGAAAAGCGGACCCGTTACGAGTACCAAACTCCCGACAAAGGCATGATCGAGCAGTGCCTTCGCGGCTTCAACTCCCGCGCGTCCCGTTTGGCCTATGCGTCGCTTCACATCGGGCAAGCCCTGCCGGAGCTCCTCGCCTTGCTCGACCCGGGCGTCGCGACCGTCCGCATCGCTGCTCCGCCCTCCGACAGCGTCGAGGCCCAGGTCGACAAGGCGCTCGGCGCCGTGCCGTGGCTGAAGTCCGGGCGCCGCCGCTTCCGCTTCAGCTTCGAAGGCACGACGGGAACGAGTCTGCCTCCGTTCATGCAGGTGCTCCCCGCCAACCCTTGGAGCATCCTCGTCGCGCGCCTCGCCGACCGTCTCGGCGTCAACGCCTGGGGCTGGAAGCTTTCGTATCTGCACTCGCAGGTCATCGACTTGATCCCGCGGCTCGCCAGCCGCCAGGACCTCCGCCGCCATTCGGGGAAGGTCGCCAAGTGGCTGAAGGACCTGGGCCCCGAGCAGCGCGCCGCATGGCAGGATCTGGCGCTCCTCTCGCGTGCGATGGAAGACGACAAGGCGCAGGAGGCATTGGCTTCGTTCCTCTGCCGCCTCGCCACCGTGATCTACCAGAATCACTTCATGGCGCTCACGTCGCTCCAGGCCATGCGCGCTCCGGTGGGAATCATCTGGGACCTCGAGACGTTCATGCTCGGCGAAAGCTACTCCGACATCCGCATGAAGCTCCAGAGCCAGAGCCGCGTACTCGTCCCAAACGCCTTGAAGCGCCTCGGCACGATCAAGGGCTAAGCGACGCGCGGGGCGATCTGCTGCTTCGGGAACGTCACGACGAAGCGCGTATGCGTGCTCCCCGGATCGTAGTAGAGGCGGCCCTTGTGGCTCTCCATGATGCCTTTGGAGATGCTGAGGCCAAGGCCCGTCCCGACGCCGACGCCTTTGGTCGTGAAGAACGGCTGCAGGATCTTCTCGGCGATCTCCGGAGGAATGCCTGCGCCGGAGTCGGTGACCGAGATTTCGACGCTGCCCGAGTACTCGCGCGCCGAGATCTTGATCCACTTCAGAGGCTTGTCCTGGATCGCGTCGTGCGCGTTGTTCAGAAGGTTCACCAGCACCTGGGAGATCTGGATCGAGCGGCAGTCGGCGGTGATGTCATGAGGGATCTCGTCGACCATGAGCTCGATGCCGGCGTTGACCAGGCGCTCTTTGCAAAGGTCCAGCGAATCGTCGACGACGGCCCGGACCGAGACGGGCGTGAAGGGGTCGTGGGACGCTTCGCGGGCGAAGGTTTTCAAGCCGCGCACGATCTTCGCGATGCGCTCGGTCATGCCTGTGATTTTCTCGGTCGAGCGCTTGATGTCGTTCACGTCAAGCGGTTCCGAGGCGAGTGCCATCTCGATCTTGCGAGTGAATCCCATGATGATCGTCAGCGGATTGTTGATCTCGTGGGCGACCCCGCCCGACATTTCGCCGAGCGTCGACATACGGGAGGCGTGCAGCAACTGCGTCTGCTGGTCGCGGATCTGGGCCTCGCGCTTCTTCATTTCCGAGATGTCTTCAAGGATGCCGAGGATCAGCTGCGGCTCGCCGTGCGTGTCCAGGACCGGAACGCGCATCGAGTGGGCGGGAAAGCGCACGAGCTTCGAATTGATCTCTTCTTCGGCGAGGTCGAGGAGGGACTTGCCGTCGAGCACGATCTGGTCGAGGCGCTCGATGCGTTTCATCACCTTGGCGTCGAAGAGGAAGGAGTCGTCCTTGCCTAGCACGTCGCGAGCCTGGATCTTGAACAGGTTTTCCATGCCCTTGTTCCAGATGACGTACTTCGACCCGTTCTTCAGGTCCTTCGCGAACACGCCGTGCGGCAGGTTGTCGAGCACGTTGGTCAGCAGGTGGCTGAGCCGTTGGTCTTCTTCCTTCAGATGCACCTGGTCCGTGATGTCCTGAAACGAGCCATAGAGCCCCGTGGTCCGGCCCAGGTGAATGGCCGGCTTGCCGATGGCACGGACCCAGATCCGGCGGCCTTTGGCCGTCAGGAACGGCAGCGTCAGGTCGTACGTGAGCTGCTGGTGAATGGCGCGGTCCACGGCGTCGGCGATGGTGGCTCGGGCTTCGGGAGCGTAAAAGTCGATCGCGGAGGCGACGTCGATCGCGGTACCGAGCGCCACGTCATGGATCACGTAGGTCTGGTCGCTCCACCAGAGGACCTGCTTGTCGACGTCGAGAGACCAGCCCCCGATGTTGGCGACCTGCGCGGTGTTCTTCAGGAACATCTGCGTCGTCTCTAGCTCGTCGTTTTTCCGTCTGAGGCTCGCGAGCACGGCCAGTTTGTCCCGGAAGGCCAGGTAGCTCATCAAGAGGGCCAAAATCGCGGCGCCCGAATAGAGGTGGCGGAGCGAGGTTTCGCCCTGGCCCGAAAACATCGTGACGGCGATGGTGTAAATGATGAATCCGAGCAGCAGCGGCTGCGACTCGAAGCTGATAGACAGGCCGAACACCACGAGGGTGTAGCCCAGAATGTAGATCAGGTTCAAGTCGTTGACGTTCACGAGATAAGCGTTGTGCGTAACGATCACGCAGCAGGCCGCGAAGCAGAGCCACTCGAGGTAGCGCCGCGTCAGCGGGACGAACGACGACGCGATGAAGGCGACGCAGAGGGCCGAGACCAGGAGGCGGCCCGCCAGACTTTCGACGCCGTTGGCCACGATGAGGCGGTTGACGCCCGCCCAGGCAGGATAGAACACCGCCGCCGCCAGCAGGAGGATCCGAAAGCGTTTGATGGAGACGGCTGACGTCACCGGCTGGCTCCGTTCGTGCCGCTCAATTCCTTGGCCGAGCGACGGCGCGGATTCTTCAGGACGCCGGCGTCGACCATCTTGCCGAAGCTGGTCCAGGCAAAGTCCAGGCTGCCGGTCGCGGCGATGCTGAAGGCGCTTGCCGTGAGGGCGGCGCAGAAGAGCTCCTGCTTGGATTTTGACGTGAAAGGATCGACGCCGAACGTCGACAGCGCGAACATGCTCGGATACTGCGCGTCGTCGTGGGTCGCGCCGCGAACCGAGACCTCGGCCATTTCCCCGTGAGCCGTGCGGTAAAACAGGCGTCTCTGCCTGGAGCGGAAGATTTCCTTGTCGGCGCCGAGCAGCATCACCGGTTGCTTGATGCGGGACAACGCCGAGGCGACGCGACGCTCGCTGACGACGGCGGGATCGAGGAGGACGAGGCCTTTGACCGGTGCGCCACGCGCCGCGGCGATCGCGACGGCGGAGCCGCCGAAGGAGTGGCCGACCAGGATGATCGCGTCGGGATCGAAATCGCCGCGCAAAAGACCCGGACCGTTGTGCAGGCGATGCGCGAGGCGAGCGACGAGCTGGCCGTTCTTGAGCCAGTTGTTGGTGTTGTCGAGCTGGAGGACCAGCGTGTGCAGGCCGAACGACGCCAGCCGCCTCGCCTGGTAGCGGTGGGCTTCCTTCCGGCTATGGTTGCCGTGGACGATGATCACGAGTGGCATGCGGGAGTCGCTGACCGGGATCAGCTCGTCGGCGACCACGCGGTCGCCCGGCGGAATGCGGATGGAGACGTTCAGCCGTTCTTTGACTTCGAGAGGACCGTCGCTCAAGAACTCTTTGAAGTCCGGACGGTATTCCAACAAGCCCCGGCGCACTTCGGCATAACTCTCCGCACCTTCGTCCGGCTCGGAGCGAGCGGAGACGCAGGCGGGGAGTTGCAGCGCCAACAGCAAGGCGACCATTCGTAACATCTGCGGGTCCTCGGTCTATAAGAGGACCCGAGCTCCGAGGTTGAACCAGAGCTGAATCCCTAGATCCGCATCGGCCAGAAAACGCCCGTACATGAGGGATAACCCCCCGAAGAAATTGAAGGGATCA
>JAYVBB010000709.1:0-20426 GCA_043750715.1 Pseudomonadota bacterium
ACGGCAAAATCCTCCCGATCGGCGGCCTGAAAGAGAAGATCCTCGCGGCGCAACGCGAAGGCATCGAGCACGTGCTACTGCCCGAGAAGAACCGCGCGACCTTCGAAGTCCTGCCGCAGAACGTCAAACGGCGGATCAAGGTCACCTTCGTCCGGAACTACATGGAAGTGGCGGAGATCATGTTCGAAGGCCTCGTCACGACGAGCGTCCCGATCATGACGGTGGTTGGCGCGGGTCCGAAAAACCTGGCAAGCTGACAGTCGGTCCAATGAGTTACAGGAAGGGGACGGTCACCAGGTGACTGTCCCCTTTTCGTTCCGCCCGCTTTCTTTGGTAAAATGGAAGTAACCCAAAAAATTGGCGACACCCTGCAAGGGTGTCCCCTTCCCGAGGTGATCTTTCATGAACGATTTCGTGAAGTGGCTGCTGAAGTTCTCGTTCCAAGCGATCCTCTGGGTCTTCCTCCTCTCCATCCGCGTCGAGGGCCGGCCCCTCTTCACCTACGCCAACGATCTCTTCGTCCAAAACAGCCTCGTCCAGACGGTCGACGAGGAGCTGGGCGACCTCTGGTACAAGCTTTCGAAGACGGCGCGCGCCACCTTCGACAAGACCGAGCCGGACGAAGAAAAGGCGATGTAAGGATTTACCGGGGATGAGCCGAAGAGTAGGTCATGAAAAGACTCCTTTGGCTTTGTCTCCTTTCGCTTTGCCTCGCCTGCAACAACGGCGGGTTCGGCGGCACGTCCGGTAAGAAGTCCTCTTCAAACGGGGACGACGATGCCGGCGGCGAGGCCGCGAGCGACACCGACAAAGACGGCAACGACGACGGCGACAAGACCGACGGCGACGACCTGATCGACGGCGCGCTCGACGAAAACGGAACGCTGACCGACGAATGCAGGGTCGTCACCGACCTGCCGGGCGAAGTGACGAAACCCGTCGAGCTCTTTCACTGGGTCGCCAGTGGCCAAAATCTACGCGATCGACGGCAAGACGGGTGACCAACTCTGGGTCGCCGACGTCACGGCCATTCCCTCCAGCTCGGCGGCCATCGGCGACGTCGACGGCGACGGCAGCAACGACGTCGTCTTTTACGGCGTCGACGGCAAAGTTTACGCGCTCAAAGGCGACGGCTCGCCGCTCTGGACGTCGAACATGCCCGCCGTTTTCGACAACGGCAACGCCTACGCCGAAGGCGGCCCGACGGTGGCCGACCTCGACGACGACGGCGACGTCGAAGTCGTGACGCAAAAGCAGGTTTTCGGCGGCAAGACGGGGGAAGCGAAATTTCCCGTCACCGGCACCGCCATGACGATCGTCGCCGACACCGACGGCGAGCCCGGTCTGGAAATCGTGACGTCGGCGGGCGTCTACAAAAAAGACGGCCAGGCGCTCTGCACGTTCCCGGGCCGGTTGAACATGATCGCGGCGCGCAAGGTTGCGACAGACGACCGCCCGGCGCTCATCGTGGATACCGACGAGTTGAAATCCTACGGCTTCGACGGCAAAACGTGCGCGAAACTCTTCGCCACCGACTTCCCGGGCGGTGGCGGCGGCGCCTACAACATGGGCGACCTGGACGGCGACGGTAAGCTCGACTTCGTCTCCGCCGGCAGGTCGGCGATCGCCGCTTTCAACGGCAAAGGCGAAATTCTCTGGAGCAAAACGACCAAGGACGCGTCCTCCGCGGTGACCGGCTCGACGATGTTAGACTTCAACGGCGACGGCAGGACGGAGGTCGTCTACAACGACGAAGACTTCCTCCGGGTCTTCGACGGCAAGACCGGCAAATTGCTTTACGAGATCGAGAACTCGTCGGGAACCCTGGTCGAGTATCCCGTCGTCGCCGACGTCGACGGCAACGGCCACGCCAACATCGTCGTCGGCGCCAACGATTGCTTCGACTACTCCAACCGGTCCGCCAAGGGGATCCGCGTCTTCAAGGACAAGGACGAGTCCTGGATCGGCACCCGCAAGCTCTGGAACCAGTATGGCTACGACCCCCTGCTCGTTTCCAACTCGGGCGGCCTTACCGGCATCGATCCGGCCAAAGTCTACAAGCCCTGGCTCAAGTCCCCTCATCTGGCCGGCTTTCGGAACAACCTCCCTCACCCGGCGGTGAAGGATAGCTGCAAGACTAAGTAACCCAATGATTCCTTTGGGTTGATTTGCGTTCATCTGCCCTCCTTTGGGCTCGCAACCTGCTGTTCGGCCATGGTATGTTGCCGCCCGATTCGCCCCCGGGAGGTAAGTGACCGTGACCGTATTAGACGTCGTCGTCTGGCCCGCCAAAGTCCTCGAAACCAAAGCCAATGACGTCACCAAATTCGACGCCGAGCTGAAGAAGTTCGTGGCCGACATGTACGAAACGATGGACGCCGCCGCCGGTATCGGGCTCGCGGCCAACCAGGTCGACGACCTCCGCCGCGTCATCACGATCCACATCCCGTTCAACGACAACCGGTACGAAGACCAGGAAGAGAAAAAAGAGCCCTGGCACGACAAGAAGTTCACTCTGATCAACCCGGTGATCACGAAGAAGCAGGGCAAATTCAAGTTCCAGGAAGGCTGTCTGAGCTTTCCCGAAATCTATGAGTTCGTCGAGCGAGCCGCCGAAGTCTGGGTCACGACCAAGGACGAAAACGGCAAGGAATACGAAATTCACGCGACAGGCCTCTTTGCCGTCTGCATCCAGCACGAGATCGACCACATCGACGGCGTCGTCTTCGTCGACCGCATGAGCCGCCTCAAAGCCAACATGGTTAAGAAGAAGCTGGCGAGGCTCGGCAGCGTGGAAAAAGTCGAGGCCGTCAAGGTGAAGGCGTGACCAAGGTCCTCGTCTCCCCTTCCCTCCTCTCGGCGGACCCCATGCGGTTCGGGGACGAGCTCGCCAACATCGAGAAAGCCGGCGCCGACTGGCACCACGTCGACGTCATGGACGGCCACTTCGTGCCGAACCTTACCTACGGCATTCCGTTCGTCGCGGCGCTGAAGAAGAAGACGAAGATCCCGCTCGACGTCCACATCATGATCACGAACCCCGACCAGACGGGGCTCGACTACGTCAAAGCCGGCGCCGACATCCTCGTCTTTCACGTCGAGGCGTCCCGCCATCCTCACCGGCTGATCCAGGCGATCAAAGCCGAAGGCGCCAAAGCCGGCGTCGCGGTCAACCCCGGCACGCCGATCGAGTCGGTGTTCGCTCTGCTCCAGGAAGTCGACCTGGTCCTCGTGATGTCGGTGAACCCTGGCTTCGGGGGCCAGAAGTTCATTCAGCAGACGATCCAAAAAGTGCAGACGCTCGCTGCCGAGTTGAAGAAGCTCGGCCGCGACGGCCAGGTGACGATCGAAGTCGACGGCGGGATCAACGCCGAGACCGGCGCCCAGGTTGTCAAAGCCGGCGCCCGCGCCCTAGTGGCCGGCACGTTCGTCTACGGCGCGCCGGACCGCGCCGCGGCGATCAAGGCCCTGCGCTCATGAACGTCCCGTTCAAACTGGGCGAAGACCGCCTGACTCCCGAGAAGCTCGCCGCGCTGGCAAAAGCGCCGAATCCCGCCGTGACCGTCACTCCCGAGGCGAAAGAACGCCTTCTGGGTTACCGGCAAGCGGTCGAAAAGGTCCTCTCCGGCAAAGAAAAAGTTTACGGCATCAACACGGGCTTCGGGCTTTTGGCCGACGTCCAGATCGAGCCGTCGAAGCTCGCGCAGCTGCAAGTCAACCTGGTGCGGTCGCACGCTTGTGGCGTCGGCGATCCCGTCGCCGACGACGTCGTGCGGGCCTTGCTGGTCCTGCGCGCGCACACCTTCCTGATCGGTCACAGCGGCGTGCGACCGGAAACCGTGGATCTGATCCTGACGTTTCTGAAGCACGACGTGCTGCCGATCGTCCCCTGCCAGGGTAGCGTCGGCGCCTCGGGCGATCTTGCTCCCCTCGCGCACCTGGCAATGGGGCTCATGGGCGAGGGCGACGTCCGCCACAAAGGCGAGACCGCCCCCGCGCACACGATCCTGAAAGCCCTCGGCATCAAGCCCCTTGCTCCGGAAGCGAAGGAAGGCCTGTCGCTGATCAACGGTACGCAGTTCATGACGGCTCTCGCCGCGTTCGCCGTCGCCGACGCGAGGACGCTCAGCCGGACGGCCGACGTCGCCGCGGCGATGAGCCTCGACGCGATCCGCGGCACGACCCGTGCCTTCGACGCGAGAATCCACGACGTCCGCCCGCAGCCCGGCCAGAAGATCGTCGCGGCGAACGTCCGTGGCCTGTTCACGGCCGACGACGCCGTGATGAAGAGCCACGAAAACTGCGGCAAGGTCCAGGATCCTTACAGCTTCCGCTGCGTGCCGCAGGTCCACGGCGCCAGCCGCGACGCCATCGCGTATGCGGCGCAGGTCGTCGAGACCGAGCTCAACAGCGTCACCGACAACCCGCTGGTCTTCCAGGGCGGCGACATCATCAGCGGCGGCAACTTCCACGGCCAGCCTTTGGCGCTCGCCATGGACTTCCTCGCCATCGCGGTCGCCGAGATCGGTTCGATCGCCGAGCGCCGCATCGAAAAAATCACCAACCCGACGCAAAGCGGCCTGCCTGCTTTCGTGACCCGGGACTCGGGGCTCAACTCCGGCTTCATGATTCCGCACGTCGTCGCCGCCGCCCTCGTCTCGGAAAACAAAATCCTCTGCCATCCGGCGAGCGTCGACAGCATCCCGACGTCGGCGGACAAAGAAGACCACGTCAGCATGGGTCCGATCGCCGCCCGCAAGGCGAGGGAAATCATCCGGAACGTCGGCCGCGTGCTTTCCGTCGAACTCCTGGCAGCCGCTCAGGGGCTGGATTTGCTGGCACCGCTCAAGCCGTCGCGGGCGCTGAATGCCGTCCTCGAAGAGATCCGTAAGATCGCTCCCAAGATGGACGTCGACCGCTCTCTTCACAAGGAAATCGAGGCCCTGGCCATTTGGATCCAGGGCGACGGCGCGACCCGTACTGTCGGTCAGGCCGGATTTACGCTACAGTGACCCCAACCCTAAAGGATCATCATATGAACAAACTCCTCGTCCTTTTCCTGACTCTCTGCTCGACCGCTGCACTGGCCGTCGACAGCCCCAAATCCGAAACCATCGAAGGCACTTCGATCCTCCGCGTCGGCGGCGACTACAACGTCGCTTCCGTCGAGAAGGCCGGCGACCACTCTTTCGTGGTCGAGTTCAAAAGCGAGAAGCCGACGGGCCGCTTCGACACGCTGCGCCTCGAAAGCGACCACGTCCACGTCGCGGTGAAAGTCGGCCAGAAGATCCGCTTATCCGCCGAAATCCTGACGGAAAAAGGCCCCGTCGCGGAAGTCGCCCAGGTCGTGGTGTTCCTGCCGGTGCAGGACAGCCACGTGCCGGTTTGGCTGCTGTCCAACAAGGCCCCGAACCACGATCTCCGCGCCACCAAATTCCTGGAAATGCACGACCCGTTGACGGACTTCACGATCCTCTAAGGGCTCGGCCGAGACCGCTTTGCACGACGACCACACCATTCCGGCGACGGCGCTGCCGCTCGTCGCCCCGCCCCGAGGCATCAAGTACTGGCTCGGCACCTGGTCGGGTCGGATCATCCTGATCAACGCGGTCGTGTTCATTTATACGTGCCTGCGCACGCGTTCGATTCTCCTTCCGGACACCGAGACGCTGCTCGGGATCGGCGCGAAGGATCCCGTGGCCCTCGCCAAGGGAGAATACTGGCGGCTCGTGACGCCGATGTTCATCCACATCGGAGCACTTCACTTCGCCGTGAACAGCTACATGCTCTACGCGATCGGCTACCAGATCGAGCGGATCCTCGGTGGCGCCTGGTACGTTGCGGTGTATCTGGCTGCCGGCATTGCGGGCAACATCGCCAGCGCGGTGTTCAGCATGAACCTCAGCGCGGGAGCATCGGGCGCCATCTTCGGCCTGCTCGGCGCCGGATTCTTCCTCGAGCGCACCATCGGCAAACGGATGCTGGAAGTCACCGGCAAGAGGCCAAGGAACCGCGCTTACGCGATGACCGTGGCGATCAACCTGGCCTTCGGCTTCCTCGTCCCCTTCATCGACAACTCCGCCCACCTCGGCGGGTTGGTCACCGGCACTTTGATGACGATCGCGATGATCAACATCCGGCCGAACAACCTCCAGGTTCCGCGCCGGACGGTCGGCTTCGCGCTGATCGGACTCCTCGTCGTCGTGGCCAGCGTCGGGGTCTACTTCGGGACGTCGAAGGCCTATCTCGGACGCCGGGCGGAAGCCGCGGCCGACCGGGCGGAAGACCCGGAAGAGCGGATCTATCACTACACCCAGGCGATCGACATCATGCCGGACGACGCCGTGCTCCGCCTCAAACGGGCACGTCTGCTTTTCTTCGCAAACGAAGCCCAGTACGCGTTTCACGACCTTCGCGTCGTCGTCGAACAGGGCAAGATGAAGGACGAGCTGGAAGCCTTGGCGCAGGAGCTCGAGAAGAAGAACAAGGTCCAGGAAGCCTGGCAGCTGCGCCGGCTGGCGGCCCACGGACCCGACTCCACGAAGTAAACAAGTCGCCGCCACCATTGCGAAAAATGAAGACCCGGGGCAAAATGAGAGCCAGGACTTCATCACTGCGGAGGAACTTATGGAACCGGATGTGACTAACGCCCCAGATATGAGTGGTGGCGTAGGTATGGTCGTAATCATCATCTATGCGGCCGTCGCCATTTTGATGATCGCGTCGATGTGGAAGGTGTTCACCAAGGCCGGCAAGCCGGGTTGGGCGGCCATCGTGCCGATCTACAACTTGGTCGTGTTGCTACAGATCGGCGGCCAGCCGCTGTGGTTCCTCGTGCTGTTCATCATCCCCCTCGCCAACATTTTTGCGCTCTTCGCCGTGCAGTTCGGTATCGCGAAGGCGTTCGGCAAAGGGGTGGGCTTCGGCATCGGTCTGACGCTGCTCGGGTTCATTTTTTACCCGATCCTGGCGTTCAGCGACGCGCGGTATCAGGGCGTGCCGCAGAAGGCCGCTGCCTGATTCAGGCGACTTTGCCAAGGCGGGCCGGTTTTTCAGCCCACGGTGCATGGTAGCTTTGACGCAGAATTTCGCGAAGCCGGGGGGTCAAACCCTCGGCCTTTTGCGCGACGGCAAACCAAAGACGCGCCGCCTGGCGGTGCGCCTGCCAGTAGAGTTCCTGATCTTCGCCCGTGATGTGGGCATGGTCGAAGAGTTTGCGCGCCAGCGGCGAAAGGTGCAGATCGCCTGCCTGGCCTTCGAGCGTGACCGCCGAGACGAGGAGCTTGTCGACCTCGCCCTGCCATTCGAGCTCGAGCTTCGACACGCCCTGGCCGCGGTCGATGCGGTTCAGGATCAGATGAAAGTGGCTCAGCTCTTCGATCAGGATGCAGAACGCGTCGAGGTTCTGGTCGTCGAGGCGGTCGAGCGGATTTTTTTGGTCGAGCCGGCTGAGAATCGCGTCGTCGTAGTGGACGCCGATGAACAAGTCGCCGCCTGGGCCGGGCTCCTGCAGAAAGACACCGGCGCGGGCGCGAAACTCCGGCAGGCGGGCGACGCCTTCACCCAGCGACGCGGTCAACTCCGCTTTGGTCGCAAGGTGGTCGCTGGCGCGCGCGAGCAACGCGAAGCCATAGAACTCGGCGAGCTGGCGCTCGACGTAGTCGATCAAACTCACGACCGAGGTCACTGTTTTTCCCGGATCGGCACGACGATGGGTTGGATGCCGACGTTTTGCAGCATCTTGCGCAAGCGGTCCGATTGGGTGCGGTTCCAGCGGTCGTAAATCGCGAGGATGTCGATCGGCTTGTCCTGGCCCGGGGTTTCCGAGACCTCGGCGACGACGTCGACGAGCGAATGGAACTTCTCGGCGAGGCGGCCGTACATATGAGTGAACTGCTCGTCGTGCTGGTCGCGCATCAGGCCGGAGACGCTCGTATAGGCGGACGAGCCGAGCGTGATGTAGTAGCTGATGTCGAAGCACTTGCGGTTGAAGTAGTCCTGAAAGAAGCCGGCGAAGTAGAGGCTGGTGTCGCCGAGGTACTTGAAGATCCGGAGCTGCTGCTGGGGCGGCGACTCCAGGGCTTGCTTCATCATCAGCGCCAGCGGAGTTTCCATGGCCTTCAGCTCGCCGTTGAGCGTGTCGAGCTTGTTCGGGACGATGAACTCACAGAGCAGGTTGACGAGGTAGAACTCGACGTCGTCCTCGACCTGGATCTTTTGATTGGCGAGCGCCGCGGTCACTTTCTCGCGAAAGAATTCCTGCGGTCCAACCATAAGCCTCAACTGTGGCTCACCCATGGCGTCCTCGCGCTGTGTTCTTCGGGAAGTTGTCGGGAGTCTTACTCAATATTTTCCCGCTTAATTGGCCGGCCAGTCAATCCAGCCGGTCCTCGTCACTTTCAACCGTACTCTTCGGAAACCTTGGGCTTTTCCTTTAGAAGTTTGCGGTGAGGGGTAGTGAAAGTCTGGGAATGGCCTAGTTGGTAAAGCGATAACTCATCGAATAGATTAAGAATCATCTGCCTTGGCGCCGAGGCTCCAAGGCCCCTATAATCCACTCTCGTCCCGAATTCCGAGGACTTCCCGAGGATCCCCCCGTTGAACGAAGGCAAAGACAAGAAGCCGGCCCCGAGGTCGGAGCTGACGGGCGCTGCCGCTGCTGACAAGTTAGGCCTGGAGGACATCGTCCACCTCGCCAACAAAATCGGCCTCGAGTACGCAACCGCCAAGCGAGAGGCCGAGCGCCTCGACCTTCTCAAGCCGACGGTCCGCGCGCGCGTGTCGATCCGCCTCGACGACGGCGAGCTCAGCGAAGCGAAGCTCCGCCGCCTCACCGAAACGGACGACGAATACGTGAACTTCATCGAGCAGCTCGTCGTCGCCAAGGGCGAATGCGACAAGCTCCGGATCCGCTACGAGTCTTACAAGAATCTGTTCGAAGCGCGCCGCAGCCTTCTGAGTTACCAGAAGGCGGAGATGAAGCTGCTCTAGTCTTTGCTCGGCTTGGACTGGATGCAGTAGAGGTGCGCCTTGTCGTTGCACGAGAAGACCGTCCTCTCGTCGACGAACCATTCGATGCCGGACTTGCCGGTAAGGCCGCCGACACCGTTGACGTTGGCCAGGTCCGATTTCCAACCACTGCAGTCGGCGCCTTCGCGGAAAGTGCCGAGGGAGTTCGTCGCAGTCCAGACCGGGCGGTTGCTTTCGACCGCCTTGCCTTGCTCGTCCTTCAAGGGGGCCGAGCCTTTATGTCCGTCGAGCAGCTCCGTTTTGCTGTTGGACAGGATGACGCCGTCACTGGCTTGTACGATTGGCACCCCCTCAGCCACGAGGTCGATCATGTTCTGGTTCGCCGTGGAAACCAGCGCCACGAACTTGCCGGAAAAATGGCCCTCGGAGGCGGCGACATCGCATTCGGTATTGGCGCCCGCCGCTTCGCCCATGCTCCCGTCGAATGTTCTGCTGGTCACGAACATCAGAAGCTTCCCGGTCGCCAGTTTGATGCAGGCGGACGCCGCCGAAGCGCTGTTCTCGAGGCACTTACGAACGCTCGACCCCACCTTCAGCTCAGACACGGATTTTGCCAGCTCCACCTTCGCGCCGTGTTCCCACGCCATGGTCCCGAGCTTCACGCCGACGAAGCGAGAGGCGGCTTCAGTCGGAGCGAAGTAGAAGCGGCGGCCGACGGAGTCGTCACGGTCGTCTTCCTCGTTCGTCTCGCCGGTCTCATTCCCTTCGGCATCGAACGCCGCCCAGACGAGCTCGGCGGAAGCCGCTTCGTGGTTCGGGTCTTCGCTGCCATCGAGCTGACAAGTCACGGCGACTTTGTCACTGGAGGTTTTCACCGCATCGACGGCGCAGGTCAGGTAGCTGGCGTTGATCCAGACCGGGGTGTCGACGCCGTCACCCTCTTTGCTTTGATCGGTGTTCGTCGCGGTCGCCGTGTCCTCACCGTCGGAACCACCCTCGTCGTCGTTGCGGGACTTCGTGCCTTGCAGAAACATCGCGTTGCTGCAGGAGAGCAGCAGCGTGAGGCAAAGGAGCAGGCCGATGTTGAGGCACGCGAAGGGCATGGGCACTTGTCGGCCTGGAAGCACTAACGCTTTAGGTTCTCTCGCTAAAAGGCCCCAAGACCTGAATAGATTCCGAAAAAGCTCCGCTTTTCCTTCGCCCGCGGCACGAGTTTCCCGGTTTCGGGGTCGTAGGACCCGGAGAGGTTGAAGTCGTTGTCGTTGACGACAGCCAGCGTGTGGTCGTCGACGAGCGCCACGCCCTCGAGCTTCTCGGCGTAGTCGAAACCTTTGGCGACGACGTCGAGGGCGAGTTCTTTCGAGGCGGAAACGATGCCGGCCTTCTCCAGCTCGGCATCGGTCATGTAGTCGATGCCGCTGCTCTCGTCGGTTTTGAACGGAGAAAGCGTCAGCAGGTTGGTGGCCTTGGCGAAGCTCACGGCGTAGAGGCGTTTGTTCGCGTCGGCGCCGACCTTTTCGTCGGCCTCGACGACGAGGAGCGTGCCGTCGGGCTTCGCCGTCGCGTCGCCGATGCGGTCGGCATCGTGATGTTCCATTCGATACAGAAACAGACCGGTCGTCTCATGCGTCGCGAGATCGAATTCGACGACCCGGATTCGGAGCGGATGTTTCGGAGCGCCTTTCGCGGGAGCCTTCGGCGTGACGAGCGGGCTCTGCAGGAACGCGTAGAGCTTGCTCTCGACGTGAACGACGGCCTCGAATCCCCGGTTCGCCTTGCGGTATCCGAGAATGGCTGGAAGAGCCGGAATGCCCAATGACGGCTCACCTCCTTCCGGAACGTAGCGCTCGATCAGCTTTCCTTCATGGTCGAAGTGGAAGAGCGAGGGGCGATATTCGTCGCCCATCCAGAAAGTACCGTCCGCCGCGACGACCAGACCTTCGAGGTCTGCGCCTAGCGGGTCAGGCTTCAGCGGCATACCCCGCAGGTCGACGCCGACCTCGTCGCTCCACTTCCCTTTCGTCCCCGGAAGATTCGGGAGACCCGTCAGCGGTCTGCCGTCCTTTTGACGAAGGAGAATGCGCTCGACGATCTCGAGCTTTTCGGTCTTCGGGTCGAAGCGAAAGCGCACCAGCTGCGGATTGAATTCCGGCAGCGGAAAGCCGCGTTCCGGTTTGCCGTCACCATCGACGTCGAAGGGGTCGGTGTTCGGCCCCCGGTCGGTGTGTGTCATGAACTCGAGGACGCCAGTCTGGGCGCTCTTGCCAAGGAAGACCAGGCCGGAAAACCCGCCGAGCTTCAGCTCGTCGCCGGCCGCGGTCTTGCCGAGGCTCGGCAGCGACGTGAACTCATAGCGTTTGATGCGGGCTTCCTGGTGCATAGGTGCCTCTACCTTAAATCTGAACGGAGGAATGTGATAGAATTGACTTCATCTTCATAAAATCTTAGCGATTGCCTTGGATAGTGCGCCCTATGCGTAACTTTCTTTGCGGTTTGAGCCTCGCGTCGGCCTCCGTTTTAGCGCCGGTCGCGTCAGCGTCTCCTTGGACGACGACTTATAGCGGCACGTGTGACGCTTCGGCCGGAGTCGCTCTCGACAGCGACCTGTTCCTGATCGCGAACGACGAAGACAACGCCTTGCGGGTCTATCACCGCAACGGCTCGACGAGCCCTGTGCAGTTCTTTGCGATGGACGACTTCCTGGATGTCGATCCCGACCAACCCGAAGCCGACATCGAAGCCGCGACGACTCTGAATGGCCGCACCTACTGGATCACTTCCCACGGCCGGAACAAAGACGGGGAAGAACGCCCTGGTAGGCGGCGGTTTTGGGCGACCGAGCAGCGCATCGTCAACGGTCGGGTTCGCCTCCAAACAGTCGGCGAGGCCTACAAAGATCTGCTGCAAGACCTCATTCGCTCACCGAATCTCCGGCTCTATGACCTCGACTCCGCCTCCCGCCGGATCCCGGAAGCTCCCGGAGGCCTCAATATCGAGGGTCTCGCGGCGACGGCTGATGGGTCGGGCCTGCTCATCGGGTTTCGCAACCCGGTACCTCTCGGTCATGCCTTGCTCGTGCCGCTGCTCAATCCTGATGACGTCTTGGTCGGCGGGCGCGCCATATTCGGTGACCCCATCGAACTCGACCTCGGTGGGCTCGGCATTCGCACCATTCAGTATTCCGAAGATCGCGGCGCCTATTTGATCGTGGCCGGAGCCTACGACTCGGCGCAACAATTCGCACTCTACGCCTGGTCCGGCGCTGCCCAGTCGCGTCCGCGCCTGCTTGCGTCTCTACAAGGGGACTTGCGGCCGGAAGAGATCATTCTCTGGCCCGCGGAAGCCGGTGTCGTTCAACTCGTAAGTGACGACGGCGATCGGCGGGTCCACGGGAAAAAGTGCAAGGAGCTCGACAATGCCGAGCAGCGCCTCTTTCGCTCGATGACTCTGGATATCGGCGCTGACCGGTAGTCAAAAACCGCGGAAAGCGTACGCGATGTTCAGGTCCAGACTCCACGGAGCCGGGCGGTTTGCCTTGAGAAAGGGCTCCTCGATGCCGTCGAAGAAGCGGTAGGCGCCGCCGACTCCCCATTGGAAGCCGCCCTTCTCGCCAAATAGCAGGTGCACGCGGGGCCACAGGATGAAAGCTCCGTCGCCGACGGAATCGTCTTCCTGGGCGGCGTCGGGATCTTCTGAGCCGGAGGTGACCGGCTCTTCTTCCGGCGCCATCGTGAACGCCGCGCCGCCGGCGAAGGCCCCGGCCAGGAGGCGTGTGGTCGGGCTGAGCTCCGTCTCGTAGTCGAACGTCATGCCGTAGGCCAGCATCGAGACGTTGACGTCTTCCCCTTCGAATTTGATCGTCGGCGAATTGAGAGGAATCAGCAGCCCGGCGCCAAAGCGGAGGTGGTAGTTGATGACCGACGAAGAGCCGAGGAACAGGTTGACCGTCGTTTCCTTGCCGATCGCGGCAGTGCGCAGTCCTGCCTCGGGGCGGTGGTACGTGAAGTGTTCGTACTCGATCAGCTTCGCTTCAGAGGGCTGGAGGGGCAGCGCCAGGACGAAGTCGTCGAAGCTCTTGGAAAACGCCGGTTCCCTCGCCGGATGCCGCGGGAAGTAATTCGCGTGGATTTGGAGTTCCCGCGAGAGGCTGGAGTAGAGCGCGGAGCCTTCCCAGACGTAGCGGTCGCCCTTTTTCACGCGCCGCTTGCTCGGGTTTGGCACCGAGACCGTGTTGACGTCCTGAGGCTTGAGGTTTTCCGTGGCGATCCACACCGTCTTGTTGGTCGTGGAATCCCAAAGGGCAAGCTTGACCGTCAGGTTGCGCTGGCTGACGTAGCGCGCGACGTCGTCCCTTTGGTCGCTCCGGAACTGGTAGCTGTAGTCATGAGACAAATGCTCGGCCGTCACGGCGAAGAAGAAGACGAAGCGGATCTCCTGGGAGCCTGCCTTGAGCCTGGCGACGTCGGCTTCCGAAAGAGGCTCTTTGGCGAGCGCCTTCCCCGCCAGCTCGGGCAGATTCTCGACCTTCGTCATGTTGGTGAAGGCGCCTCCGGCCCCGAACACGCGAATGTCTTTCCTCAGCTTGAAGAAAACCTGTTTGAACTCTTCCGGGTAAGCGAGCCGTTCTTTGTCTTCGAAGAAGGCTTCTCCTCCCCCCGCTCTGAGGTCCGCCAGGGGTGACATCAGAATCTGGTCGCGCTTCAGCGTGTCCCAGTTGAACTCGGGATCGGAGTCGACGGACGAGACGCCCGTGGCGAGACACCCCGTCAACAATTCCATCACTAGGAAGCAAATGAAAATGCGCATGAGCGGCAGTATATCATAGCGTTGAATGACCGGTTTGGCTCCTTCGAGATGAACGCAAGCTGGGTCCACGCGGCCAGGGCGTTTGTTGCGAGTCCTCACCTAGCCAACGCGGCTGCTCAGCGTGCCGCTCGCGGAAATTTCGGTGCGAACTTCCACCGATACCACGGTGATGTCATCGTCGACCGGATGGTCCGCAAAAAATTGAAATGCGCCCTCTAGAACCTTTTCCGCGAGGGACCCGGATTCCGATGCCGCCAATTCTCGCAGTGACGTTTCGGCGCGTTTGCGACCCCAGGCTTCGCCGGCGGCGTTTTTGCACTCAATCAAACCGTCGGTATAGAGAAACACCTTGTCTCCGGGATGGAGCTGTATCGTGATCTCGGACAAATTCAGCTTCGGCTCAAACCCTAGCGGCGCTGAGCCTCGACTCCGCAGGCGCCGGGCGACCTTTTTGCCGGTTTCGCTCGGGCGAATGATATATGGAAATTGGTGACCCGCCGCGCAAAAATGGGCGTGAAGCGTCACGGGGTCGATGGCCATAGCCTGCGCGGTCATCAACATCTTTTCGCCGCCGGCGCTCCAAAGGACTGCATTCACGGCCTGAAGAATCGCTCGCAGATTATCGGGTCCGGCACTGGAGCTGGTGAGGGTATTCATGATGGTCTGGGTGCTGGAGAATGCCAGCGCCGTCACTATCGCCGCGCCAACACCGTGCCCGACCGCATCGGCAATGACTACGTAGTGTAGACCGTCGGCTCCAACGGCATTCCACCACCAATCGCCGCCGCACTCGCTGGCCGGGTGACAATGGCCGGAGACGACGAGTGCGCCTGCGGTACTGGCTTTTTTGGGAAAAAGAGCGCTCTGCACGATTCGTGCGGTTTCGAGCTCATTTTCAAGGCGCGCCGCGTCTACCTGAGACTTGAGCAGCGACTCAATGCGGCTCGCCATGTGATTCACCGAAGCGCCGAGGGCACCGACCTCGTCCTTGCCGCCGGACGTGTAGCGGCTGCTGAAGTCGCCCCCGGCTATCCTTAGAGTTGCCGTCGCTAGCTCGCGAAGCTTGCGAGTGACTCCTGCAACCGAAAGATAGCTAAGCAGCAAAGCACCAAGGAGGAACACCCAAGCCCAGGCGGCAGTCTGAAGGAGAATCCCCTTAACGGTTAGTCGCGACGGGCGAGCGTCGGCCAACACGACGGCCGCAAGATCCCGGTCCGCAAGCCTGGCCAGCGCTCCAATGCGCGGTATGCCATCGTCGTCAATGTAAGATTTAAGCCCAAAGGTCGAGTCGTCCGCGTCGAGGATTTCTTTGAGCTCATCCACGAGAGGTTCGATCACTCCCCTTTTGACGCTAAGCACGGGCGTGCCGTCGGTGCGCACGATTTCACCGATCGCCGTCGGAGTGTTGGGCAGGGCGGCCAAGATTCTCGTCTGCCAGCACGAAACCAAGACGAGCCAATTGGTGCCGGCGACAACGGAGCGAAAGCGAATCATCAACTCGACGAGAGGAAAGTCGGACTCTCTGTCGGAAAATTCGACCAAAGACGCCTTTGGTACTTTGTCTTTGGCGTGACGCAACACGACAGCGGCACCAGATTTTTTCATTTGGGCGCGCCATTCTTCCGGCTTTGACCCTTCGAATCGGACGTCTTTGGCATCATGCTTGACCGCGAAGGCGATCGGACCACGCTCAACTGCATCGGCATCGAAGACTTGGACGGAGACCAAATCGTGGCTGGCGTTTAGAAGTTGCTGGAGTCCGGCCGTCAATCCTGCGCGATCTTTGCCGGCGAGCGTGTAAATGGCGACCGCCACTTGGCCGGTCCAGCCTTCGAGAATGCTGCTAGTTGCCGCGGCGATTTCTTTCGCTTTGGCGACGCTACCGTCCTCGACTTGGCGATCGAGTGTCTTATAAAACATCGCGCCATTTTGCAAAGAAATGCCGACAACCGTGCTGACCAAGCACAGGCTGATGAGCAGGAAGAGTCTGCCAGCAAGTGAGCGATGCCACGCGGGGTGCATTTTTCTCCTAAGCTAGGATAATCCAGAGTATTTATCGGAAATAATCGGCGGTTCCGTAGCTTGTGGCGTCGATAAACTGAAGCCCGCGAAATCACTGGTTGTCCGACTCATAGTTGCTCTTTTTCAAATTTAACGAGGTATGCCACCGTCAAATTTTACATAATCCAAAGAAAGAATTGACCGATCAACTGGCAAGGCCGTGGATCTCTTCTATGCCAGAGCTTTGGGCGCATTCCATGACGAGAGTTTCAAACCAGCAGTTATTTCTGGCGATTTGGGCCATTGCCATGGTTTTGAGCATTAAAATCGCGCAAAACACCGGTCGGCCCTTCAGTCAATCGGGAAAGGCCATAGCGTATTTGGCTCGCTCCAAAGGCACGGTTCAGTACCGGCCGAGCGATACCTACCTTTGGGTGGACACGGCCAAGCGTCAAAGTTTCCAGGATGGCAGCGTCGTGGCCACCGGACCAGACTCAGCGGCCGAAATTGCTCTGCCTGGCGGGCAGAGTCTTTCGCTCAGCGCCAATTCGCAGGTCGTCATCGAACACCACGACGCTAAGAGCGAGGAGTCTGCGTACGTCATCACTGTCGTTAAAGGCGAGGTCAAGGAAAAGGCCCGCGCCAAGCCTAAACTCTTCACCGCCGAACCGCTGCCGCTGGCGATTCGAGCCGATGACAGCTTTAAGCTCGCAGTCGTCGAAGACCTGCCGGTGCCTGTGATTTCCGAGGAAATTGCCATCAACTCCCTGCCGTATTCCGACCCTGGCGATTTGGCCCCGACTCTTGCGCCAGATTTCGCCGTGCGCCATGTGCCGCCATACTCACTGCGTCTTGCGGCGAAGGGTGACTCGAATCGCCTCACCGTACTCATGGGCGGCGCAGACCTCTTTCACGTCGAGACAAACCAGCGCGTTTTTGCCAGCCACGGTCGATTTTTCGTAAAGGACGGCAAGATCATCGGTGAACTGCGGACCTGGAAAGAGCCCGTGCCTTGGACCGCGATTGCTGATGCTCTTGGTCTGGACCTGGCATTTGAAGGTCGACGCGCGGCCTGGCTTGGGACCTCCGTGGCGGAAGGGAAAGGAAAGGAGCTACCCGAGCAGCTATTCGTGGCGGCCGAGGAGGGGGGCCTTATAGCCGTGAACCGGGCATTGCTTTCTCGCCACCCGGACGCGTCGGCCCTCCTCGCTCGAGGCAAGGGCCTTTTTTCGGAGCAAGTCCTACTTCTTGGGCAGTCGCCTGCTGGAGCGACTCCCTTATCTCCGAAGGACTTCGTGGCAACGCCAGCACCAGAGCTCAAGGTCGTTTTTTTAGACGAAGTACCTGACGACGACCTGCCTAGGCTCAAGGCAATCGACGAGTCGGCCTTCAACGCTCTGGGCTGGCTCGCCAGCGCGCACTTTGATCAGTCGCAGCTGGACGTGCTGCTAAACCGTCAGTTCTATCGTCAATCTCTGCAAAATATGCCGACGGAGGACGCGCGAATTTCGCTCATTCTAAAGATCTGCGCCGCGAACATCGCCGTGTTCGCGCCGCCTGTTGGCGATTGGGCGATATTTGTAAGACGAGGCGGCGAAGTTCAGCGCATCGAGGCGGGTGACCGCCCTAGCGGCAAATTAAATGAACGCCGACTGCACGAATGGATCATGGGTAGACTTGGCTTCGACGGGGTCGTCGCCGAGCGGACGGCGGACTATCTCCGCGTAGTCGGCTCCGTACCGTCGTCCGCCAAACACCCGCGTCAAGGCCTCGTTTTGCGGGATTCAGCCGACGAGGCTTTGATTTTTGACGTCGTGGCTGCCAAGCCGAGCGAACTCGTCGAATTCGTAGGATCGACAGAAGGGGGCAGCATCTACAAAGTGCTGATTCCTAGCTCCATCGGCGAGGAAGTCCCGGTCGGCAGCAAGATCCTGCTGGAGTAGTCAAAAAACGCCTCCGACACCGACGCCGGCATAGGCCACGTCAAATTGAACCTCGTGCAGTGACCCGGAACCGCTGGGGCCTTCGGGATTCAGCAGCGACAACTCCTGTTTCTGCTCCGGCGAAAATTTTGCCGTCTCCGTCAGATAGAAGAACAGAAAATAGAGGCGCGAAGGCGCGAATCCCCGAGGAAGTGCGGGACCGCGAACGTACAAGTCTCCGCCGAAGCGGCTTGACGACGCTCCCGGAGCGCCTCCGGCCACGAGCAAGCCGCTGGTGACGTCGCGAGCGTGCCACAGCCTGGCGCCGAGACCGAGCGGCCAAGCCATCTCCGCGCCGACGTTGAAACCCGCATCAAACTGAGCCTTAAATCCGTAGTCGACAGCGACACTGTGTCCATCGGTATCCTTGGCGGGCAACACAGCATCCATCTGCCACATGCCGAGCCGCGGAGTCAGGTCCAGGCGATCTAAAAGCCAAGACGGGCACCACGACGGTGAGTAAGCAAAGGTCCACCCGGAGGCGAATCGGTTCCAAGACAACACATAGGTCTTCGCTTCGAATTCTTCTTTTTCCTTCGGTAAGACGTCGAACTCGGCGCTCAGTCCCCGCCAAATGCCGGCGCGGGCCTGAGCTGCGCCGAGCACCCGCCGCATCTTGGGCAACAAAATCGTTTCGGGGTCGACGATCGAAACGCCCATGGCAGTCTGAAAAAATGTTGCTCGCCCAGGTGCGACGGACTTTAAAAAACCGGCACCCGACACCGGCTGCACTCCGAGTTCCGCTCGCGCCTTGATGGCATCCTCAATGAGTGTGCGGTAGTCGTTCGCCACCAGGCGTGTTTCGGTGGCGGCATGAGCAAAAAGGGGTAATTCGTTTGGCAAATTCTTGCCAGAAAGATCCGTCTCCCAAGCCAGGTCGTTTTTGCGCTGCGCGACGCGCCCTGCCCCCTTTGGCGTGGTCAGGCGGCCTTTTCCGAGAAGCTCGCTGCGCCAGATGTTGGTTTTTGCCTCGATCTTTAGAGTGAAGAGATAAATGGTGGTAGCAGGTTCGGGTAATTTCACATAGCGGTTGACGCGGTGGCGCGCGGGAATCAGGGAGGGTGCCGTCGATTGGTCGGACTTGATCTTGACGATGAACGGCATTTGGTCGAGCAGCGTCCATACCAAAACCTCCGCAAAGTCCGGATCGGCCAGGAGCTCCGCCAGCGGTTCTTCCTTCGAATCGAAGGACGCGGCCGCGACAACCTGAGTTCGTCGGATCGAAACCGTTTCGGACGGCGTCTGCAATTCGATGCGCGCGTCGACGAGGCCGGCTTTGCTTCGCCGCACTCGAAACGTCCACGCGAGATGATCCGGCTGCGGCGGAGACAACGCTTTGCCGCAGTCAAAGGTGTCGAAGATACCGTAGCCATCCGGGCCGGAAAAAAGCATTCCAAGGGTCTGGCAGGCGGCGGCCGTCGTTTCGGCGGACTCCCTGGGCAGGTTTACGTGCAAGTGCTGAACGTCGATGGCGACATCCGGCGTGGCGAAGGCTATGGAAGACGCCGCGATTCCCAGGGCCAAAATAAGTGATTTCTTGCTGGGTTGCATTTCCAAGCATTATATCACACTCCGCACGGGCATCTTACCAGGCGCAGGCCGCCAGAGTTAACTGATCGATCCAGCCCGTGCCATTTATGCAAATGCAAATCTTGTACGCCGACGTCATGGCGACTGAAGCGTCATGGCTGGCGTCGCAAGTCGCCGGCGCGCCCGAGTTCTTTGCGAGGCGGTAGAATCCGTTGATGTCGAGCGTGGCCTGGGGGGACGTCGAGCCGATGCCGACGTTGCCAGTGCCATCGATGCGCAATCGTTCTGTCCCGTTAGTTGAAACACCAAGCACAGGTCCTGCGCCCCAAAATAGGCCGGTTGATGTATAGTTTTGGCCCGAGACAGCTGGCGCAGCGGCACTGCCATCGACTAACTGAATTTGGGAAGAGCCATTTGATACTCGCAGTATTTGATTGCCGCTCGACATCAAAGCGACGCCACCATTGTTATAGTTCCCGAATTGCGTATAACCATTCCCATTAAAGTTCAAGTATCCTCCAGTGGATGATCCATTACCGCGAATGAAGAATCCGGAAGGATTAAATCCATAATCAGATACACTTCCCCCAGCTATAGAATATGTTCCGGAAACTTTTATATTCCCGACAATGTCCAATGTTGTTGCAGGCGCCGTCGTCCCGATGCCGACGTTGCCGCTCGGCAGAACAGTCATCTTCGTCGAAAGAGATTGCAAGGTTGATCCGCTGACCCCGGGATCGGAGGTTTGCAAGAGAATGGCACCGCCGGCCGCATTACCCGTAGCCCGCGACCCCCCCAACACCCAGTTTGCTCCAGGAACATCGCTGCCGGACGCATTCTGAACGCTGAGGGTTTGCGCCACCGGCGGGTTGGCCGGGACATTCCCTAGCTGCCAGTTCGCGGCCGCATTGCGGCTCAGTATGGTGTCGGGCGAGCCACCCATGTTGCCGCCAGCGGTAATGTACCCCTGCGCCCAGACGTACTGACTCGACATCGCAGCCATGAATCCGGTACCGCTCGCGTAGTTGAAATTTAGGCGGCTGCCCCAAGTGTTTCCCATCGAGAGTCCCGATGAGCCGAATTTGACCGGCATCTCAGTGGAAACGACCGACTGCCGGACAGTCAGCTCACCACCGC